>CAZPET010000061.1:0-8329 GCA_964585625.1 uncultured Syntrophomonadaceae bacterium | reverse complement strand
TGATCGCCTGGTTCACCGCGCCCGCACCCACCGCCTGTAGCTCAACTGAACCTTCGCTCCTGATCACCGCTGCTACTGCACCTGCAACTGCTTTTGGTCTCGAGCCCGCTGATACTCTCAAGGTCTCCATCCTCTAGAGCAGCTCTCCCTCCTTAAGTGGTTGGGTTTAAGGCAAGTAATGTTTATCTATTCTTGATTAATTTAGAAAATACCTGCTCCGGGAGGCGATTATTATTTTGGGGAGGTTTCCCCTGTCCCGTGCTGAAAGCCTGATCTGTCAGGTCAGCCCCAACCAGGCTTCTTTGGCGGCAGCCTGCTCCGCCTCTTTTTTGCTACGCCCGCAGCCGCGGCCGGCCCCACCCCGGCCGCCGATAAGCACTTCTGCTTCAAATATTTTATCATGATCGGGGCCGCTCTCCCGGACAATACGGTATTCGGGAGTAACTCCATCGCGGGCCTGGATAAATTCCTGGAGCAGGGTTTTGTAGTCGCGGTGCAATAGCCCCCCGGCGAGGTTCTCCAGAGCGGGGCGGTAAAGCCGGATGATATGTAAAATGCATTTTTCCAGACCGAGGTCAAGGAATAGAGCGCCAAAAAGCGCTTCAACGGCATCGGCCAGCAGCGAGGGGCGGCCGGCGCCGCCTCCCGCTGCTTCTCCTTTGCCGAGACGCAGGTAAGAGCCCAGCTCGAGCATTTCGGCCAGGCCTGCCAGGGTAGCTTCGCAGACCAGGTCGGCGCGCAGCCTGGTCAGCTTTCCTTCGGGCAGATGAGGGTATAAAAAATAAAGATGATCGCTGATAACCAGCTGTAAAACAGCATCCCCCAAAAACTCCAGGCGCTCGTTATGAGCATCGATATTGCCTTTTTCATGTGCGAAAGAGGAGTGCGTCAGCGCCTGCTCATAGAGCTTGCTCTCCCGGATTTCCCACCGGAGAGTATGTAAAAACTCCTTTACCCGGTCTGACCAGGAGACTTGCTCTTTCGCGTTATGCATCGACATAGCGTTTCACCGCCAGGGTAGCGTTGGTTCCGCCGAAGCCAAATGAATTGTTCAAAGCAACATCAATTTTCAGGGCGCGCGCCCGGTTGGGCACATAATCGAGGTCACAATCCGGATCGGGGAACTCGTAATTGATCGTCGGGTGGGCCATCTGATGTTCCATGCAGAGGAGAGTGGCGATAAGTTCCACCGCTCCCGCCGCCCCCAGGAGATGGCCGGTCATCGATTTGGTCGAGCTGACCGCCAGCCCGGCGGCGTGCTCGCCAAAGGTCTTCTTGATGGCCAGCGTTTCTATGCGGTCGTTATACTCGGTGGAGGTGCCGTGCGCGTTGATATAGTCAACCGCGCCGGGTTCCAGGCCGGCGCTCTCAAGCGCCCGCTGCATGCTCAGGCAGGCCCCGGTCCCTTCAGGATCCGGAGCGGTTATGTGGTAGGCATCGCCCGACATCCCGTAACCGGCTATCTCTGCGTAAATATGGGCTCCGCGCCGCAAAGCGTGATCGAGTGATTCGAGAATCACGATCCCGGAACCTTCGCCCATGACGAAGCCGTCCCTTTCCCGGTCGAAAGGCCGGGAAGCCCGCGCCGGATCATCGTTGCGTGTCGAGAAAGCCCGGGCGGCACAGAACCCGGCAAAGGCGGTGTGGCTGATCGCCGCCTCTGCCCCGCCCGCCACCATGATCCCGGCATCTCCACGCCGGATCACGTGAAAAGCGTCGCCGACGGCATGGTTGGAGCTGGCGCAGGCGGTCACAACGGTCGAATTCGGCCCCCTCAACCGGAGCATGATCGAGATATAGCCGGCGGCCATGTTCGCGATCAGCGCCGGCACCAAAAACGGGCTGACCCGCCGCGGGCCCTTCTCCATGAGAAGGCTGTACTGCTCCTCGATCGTTTTGATCCCGCCGATCCCCGATCCAACTATAACCCCCGCAGAATCCCGGTCGATCTCACCCTGATCCAGGCCGGCGTCCTGCCAGGCCATCAGGGCGGCCGCAGCGCCGAACTGGGTAAAGCGGTCCATCTTTCTGGCTTCCCTTTTTTCAATGTAGCGGGCCGGGTCAAAATCCGGAACCTCGCCGGCTATCTGGCAGGGGTAATTGCTGACATCGAAGCCGGTCACCCTTTGGATGCCGCTTCGCCCGTTTACCAGGCTCTGCCAGAATTCTTCCTTGTCCGAACCGATCGGAGTTACCATCCCGATACCGGTAACCATAACTCTGCGCACGTTCTCACCTCAAAAAGGCTAGATCTTCGATTCAATGTACTTGACGATGTCGCCGATCGTTTTGATATTTTCGATCTCCTGGTCGGAAATTTCCAGATCAAATTCTTCTTCCAGCGCCATTACCAGCTCCACGATGTCGAGAGAGTCGGCATCGATCTCTTCGAAAGTGGTCTCTGCCGTGAGATTGCCGATGGCCACTTCGAGCTGTTCGGAGACGATTGCTTTAACCTTCGCTTCAACGCTCACCCGGAACACCTCCTTTCCGATTTTATTATGTTTTACATAACAATGCCGCCGTCAACGGAGACCACCTGTCCGGTGATATAGCTGCCGGCGGCAGCAAGAAACAGGATTGCTTCGGCCACGTCTTCAGGTTTCCCGAAGCGAGCCAGAGCGATATTTTTCAGGGCCTGCTCTCTGAGCCCGGCAGGCAGCGCCGCGGTCATCTCGGTTTCAATAAAGCCCGGGGCCACGGCGTTAACCGTAATCCCGCGCGAGCCGACCTCCTTGGCCAGCGAACGGGTAAAAGCGATCACGCCTCCCTTGGCCGCAGCATAATTGGCCTGCCCGCTGTTTCCGTAAATGCCGGCTACGGAAGCTATGTTGATAATCCGCCCGCCGCTTTTCTGCTTCAACATCGGCCGCATCACCGCCCGGGTCGCGTTAAAAATGCCGGTCAAGTTGACATCGATAACCTCCCGCCACTCTTCCGGTTTCATCCTGATAAGTAAATTATCCCTATTTATCCCGGCATTATTTATTAGTATATCAACTCTCTCAAAATGTTCAAGAGAAAGCCGCACCATTCTCTCGCAGTCCTCGTAGACGGCCACATCGGCCTGGACGACCAGCCCGCGACCACCGGCGCGCTCTATTTCGTCCAGCAGCTGCTCGGCCGCCGCGCGGTTGCGGGCGTAATTTATGACCACCGCCGCTCCGGCCCGCGAGAGGGCCAATGCCGCCGCCCGGCCGATGCCGCGGGAGCTTCCGGTGACCATGGCTACCTTATGATCCAGGTTCAGCATCCCCTTAGGCAACCCCTTTCAGATATTGCAACGCCGCTTCAAGAGAGGCGCAGTCTTCCACCGCAGCCGCATGAACAGCGGGATTTATCTTTTTCATGAGCCCGGTGAGCACTTTGCCCGGACCCAGCTCCACGAAAGTATCAAAACCCGCTTCGATAAGCGTATTCATGGACTGTTCCCAGAGGATCGGGTTGCTCACCTGCCGGACCAGCGCTCTTTTGATCTCCGCCGGATTACTTTCAAAAGCGGCGGAAACATTGAGCACAACCGGAATGGAAGCGGGACTGAACTGCAGCCGGGCCAGCTCCTGTTCCAGGCGGGGCTCAACCGGCTCCATCAGGGAGCAATGGAAAGGAGCGCTCACCTTCAGCCTGATGATCCTTTTCGCCCCCGCCTCTTTGGCCAGCGCGGCGGCGCGATCCACCGCCAGGGCTTCTCCCGAGATCACCACCTGCCCGGGGCAGTTGTAGTTGGCCGGCGAGACCACGCCATCAGCCCGGGCCGCCTCGCAGGCCTGCTCCACCTTCAAGCGCTCCAGCCCGATCACCGCGGCCATGCCGCCCCGGTCCGGCGGCACCGCCTCCTGCATAAAGCGGCCCCGCTTCTGCACCAGGGGCAGGGCATCGGCAAAGGAAAGCGCCTTTGCCGCCACCAGGGCGCTGTATTCGCCGAGGCTCAGCCCGGCCGCGGCCTCCGCCGGGAATCCCATCCCCGAAATCACCCGGTGCAGGGCGGTGGAAACCGTCACCAGCGCCGGCTGGGTATATTCTGTTCGCTGCAGCTTCTCTGCGGGGCCGCAGAAGATGGTTTCCAGCAGCTCATCCCCCAGCACCCGGGCGGCCTCTTCAAAAACAGCCCGCGCTCCCGGGTAGCAGTCGTAAATATCCCGGCCCATGCCTGCCTTTTGAGCCCCCTGGCCTGAAAATAGATATGCCAGTTTCAAAAGATCACCCCGTTATGCACCATCTGTTACCATCTCATCAGGATGCCGCCCCAGGTAAGGCCTGCGCCGAAGGCGACAGCGGCCAGGAGATCCCCCTCCTTGAGGCGGCCCGCCGCCGCCTCTTCACAGAGCGCGATGGGAATTGTCGCCGAAGACATGTTCCCGTAACGGTCAATATTTACCGGCACCTTCTCCCGGGGCAGCTGCAGCTTCTTGCGGATTGATTCAATGATCCGCAGGTTGGCCTGGTGCAGGAAAAGGTGATCCAGGTCGGCATATTCAAATTCACCTTTTTCCATAAGGCGATCCATGGTCTCTTTAGCGATGCGCACCGCAAACTTGAAGATCTCGGGGCCGTTCATCCTGACATAATGAAGCCGCTGCCGCACCGTCTCGGCGCTGGCGGGAAGGGCGGCTCCACCTGCGGGAATATAAAGAGACTCGAGGCCTCTGCCGTCGGCGCCGAGCTCAAAGGCGATCAGGCCCCGCTCGCCCTTAACGGGCTGCATTACCGCCGCCCCGGCCCCGTCGCCGAAGAGGACACAGGTGCTGCGGTCCTCCCAGTCGACGATCCGGCTGAGGATCTCCACCCCGACCACCAGGGCATTGCGGTATGCGCCGGAGCGGATAAAATGATCCGCTACCGTGAGGGCGTAGATGAAACCGCTGCAGCCGGCGGCAAGATCCATCGCTGCAGCCTGAAAAGCCCCCAGCCTCGCCTGAAGAGAGCATGCCGTGGCCGGCAGGGGATAATCGGGAGTGACCGTGGCGACAAGGATCAGCTCCAGCTGATCCGGTTTCAGCCCGGCGCTCTTTAAAGCGTCACGGGCGGCGCGTTCGGAAAGGTCTACGTTGGAAAGTCCTTCTTCGAGGAGACGCCTTTCCCGGATTCCGGTCCGGGCCAGGATCCATTTATCGCTGGTATCAACCATTTGTTCAAGATCTAAATTTGTGATCCGGCGCTCCGGCAAGGCCGCGCCGCATCCGGTAATGGCAGCTCTATGTTTCTCCACCCTGAAATTCCTCTCCTTTTGCCGACAGGGGGGCTTCGCGGAGAGCTTCCTGGAATAAAGCCTCGAGGCGTAACTGAACGAAAGGATAAGCTAGCTGCAAAACAGCCCGCTCGATCGATTTGGCCTGCGAAGAACCGTGACATTTGATACAGAGGCCTTTTACCCCGACCAGGGGGGCTCCGCCGTATTCGGTGCTGTCAATCTGATCGCGCAGCCTCAGCAAAGCCGGCCGCAGCAAAAGAGCGCCGGCACGGCTGCGCAGACCAAGTTTTAGCTCCTGTTTCAACTGGTCCATGATCCCCCGGGCAAGCCCTTCCGAGATTTTCAGCAGGATGTTTCCTACAAAACCGTCGCAGATAACCACATCGGCGGCGTTAAAGAAAATATCCGTGCCTTCAATATTACCACAAAAACCGGTAACATATTCCTGAAAGAGGGGCAAAGCTTTTTTTACCTGGCTGTTACCCTTGTTCAACTCCGTGCCCACATTGAGCAGGGCCACCCGCGGCGAAGCACAGCCCAGCAGCTTCTGCGAGTAGATGCGGCCCATGAACGCATACTGGACCAGCTGCTCGGGCCGGGCATCCATATTCGCGCCGACATCCAGAACTACAAACGGGGCTCCGTTGAAGCCGGGCATTACCGCCAGCAGGGCCGGGCGGGTCACTTTCGGCAGCCGGCCCAGGAAAAGGAGCGCTCCCGCCATCAGCGCCCCGGTATTGCCGGCGCTCAAGATCGCGTCCGCCTGCCCTGTCCGCACCAGCTGCAGGGCGGTGATCATGGATGATTTTTTCTTCCGCCGGACGGCCAGGCCCGGATCGTCGCTGCCGTGGATAACCTCATCGGCGTGGACAAGTTCCAGCCTCTCTGCCGGGTAAGTCATCCCCGCAAGGGCTTCCTTGACCTGCTCCCGGCGCCCGACCAGAAAAATCTTGAGGTCCGGTTGTGCCTGCAGGGCTGTTACGGCACCGCGGACAATCTCCTGCGGTGCATGGTCGCCGCCCATGGCGTCGACAGCCAGCCTGACCAAATTCAATAACCCCTTCCTCAAGCTGCAACTGATAGAAATACGCCCCTTTGATCCATATAAAGGGGCGTCCACTCATAACAATTCGCTACTCGACCTTGATGGCCTCGCGGTTTTTATAATAGCCGCACTTCAAGCAAACCCGGTGGACCGGTTTTAGCTCGTGGCACTGCGGGCAGGGAATCAGATGCGGCGCCTTCAGTTTCCAATGACTCCGCCTCTGATCCCGCTTGGCGCGAGAAGTTCTTCTTTTGGGAACAGCCATGAATCTGCCTCCTTAATAATATCAGGCCTGATTGCCCGGATGAAAATCTTTCAGCTTCAGCAAACGCAGATCAACCTGGGCTTCATCCTCGCAGGAACAGGCAGCCTGGTTCAGATCGGCGCCGCAGCCCGCACAGAGACCCCGGCAATCCGGTTTGCAGAGTGGATTATACACCTGGCAGAGAATAAAAAGCTGTCGAACATATTCATTCAGGTAAAGATAGTCACCGCTCACCGTAAGCTGGTTCGCCGTTTCCAGGGCCAGGTCTTCAGGGGAGCTCTTTTTATCCAGAAGAGGCGTTACCGTGAAGACCTCGTTGAAATCTGAGTTTATCTGCTGCTTGAAAGGCTGCAGGCAGCGGCAGCAGCTTACTTCGACCTCCGCTTGGAAATCTCCCGTTACTATGATTTTATCGCCGCTGCTGCGCACGGCTACGGCCAGGGTAAAGCTGCTTTCGTCGCCTGTTCCGGCATCAAAATAATCTTTGATCTTGCCCTGAAAACTGTATTTGAGAGCTTCGCCTGTTTTTTGCTTTACCCCGGGCAGATAAATCCGCATTTTTCTTCCATCCTTTGCAAAACTAAAACAATTATACTGACCTTTATTTTCTTTGTCAACAAAACGGCAGGTGCGCGCAGGGCTTGAGCCTAAAAGGTGATGCTGTCAATATCGCCGCCTTCTCCCGGCGGCGCATGTGAAAAAACAATCATGATCCGGTTCGGCAGGCAGACGATGCTTTCATAGGACCGGTCAATCCAACCGGTGTGGGCACAGATGCCCCGGGGACAGAGCTCTTCCGGCAATGGGAGCATCCTTACCCGGCCGCCTTCGATCTCCAGAACCGCCCGGTGGCGCCCCAGATCATAGAGAAATGAATAAGTGAAACGATCTTCGGTGGCGAAGGAGAGCTCCGCCACTGCCTGATTATCCACATAGATGGTCAGATACTTCTGCGGCGAAGCGCCGCTTCGCTGCAGGTTCAACCATAAGCCGGCGCATCCGGTAAGGAGCAGGACGGCGATTATGACATAGTCGGCTGCTTTTAACCGAAGTTTCTCCATCTCTCCGCCTCCGGTAGAATTATAACATGAAAGAAGCCCCGGATCAGCAAGACGGCCCGTCCGGAAGGACAGGCCGTCTTCGATTTAACCGGACAATGCTTCTAGCCCATGGTTTCCTGGTTCATCGGCACCTTGTACCAGCCCTGGTCCTGCATGTAGCGAAAGATCTTCTCCTGCGAAGCGATACACTGGTTCTGGTAATCAAAAAAAGCCTGGCGGATACTTGGATCCTGTGCCTCCATAACCGCGTGCAAATAGCCGGCGGCGTTAAATTTGAAACCGGAGAGAATATCGCCGGCAATATCTTTTTCCGTTATCTGGTGCACCATCGGGGCCGACCTCCTTATGAAGTGATATACGGGGTGCCGCCGGCTTCACTCAATGTCGATGAAAGCCATTGAGCGCGCTGCTGGCACTGGGTGTTGAATTCATTAATCAAGTTGCGCAGGCGCGGATCCTGGACCTGGGCGGAATAGGACTGCAGCTTTTTACTGCAGAGAGATTCTGCCTGGTACTGCTGGAACAGCGACATGAACTCGGCCTTACCCACATTACGCATGGTTGCCCGCATCAATGAACCTCCCTTGGCTGTGATATTCAAGCATTTTATTTTTACCGGAAGTAAGAGAAGCTATTCAATTGAGAGGTGAGATGTGAGAAGTTGGAGGTGAGAAATATTTACCGGGGTGTATTTTGACAGGATTGCTGGGGCGGCGAATGCGCCGCCCCTAGCAGTTTTGGAGCAGGGCAGGCTTACGCTTTGTCTG
>CAZPET010000060.1:0-8481 GCA_964585625.1 uncultured Syntrophomonadaceae bacterium | reverse complement strand
GTGCAGATCGGCGAACCTTTCAACTATATCAGGAGGGAAGGGAGGTCGCTGCGAGCCGGTTCCGGAACGCCAATGACCTGCCTGGCCCAGGCGGCGGCAAAAGAGGGGCTGCGCGGCCTCGGCTTTGCCGCCGGCATTCCCGGCTCCCTGGGAGGCGCCCTGGTAATGAACGCCGGCGCTTTCGGAAGCTATATCGGAGCGCTGGTGGCGGAGGTCAGCGTGATCCGCCCCGGGGGTGAGCCGGCCCGGCTGGAGCCGGAAGATATTGTTTTCGGTTACCGCCGGAGCAATCTGTCCGGCCAGGGAATCATCGTGGAGGCGCTTCTCAAGCTGGAGGAGGGGGATCCGGAGGCGTTAAAGAGCGAGGTGGAGCGCTATCTGGCCGAGAGACGGCGCCGCCATCCTTCTCTGCCCAGCGCCGGCAGCGTCTTTCGCAATCCCCCCGGCCGTCCCGCCGGGCGCCTGATCGAGGCTGCCGGCGGCAAGGGGCTTTCCATGGGAACGGCCCGGGTTTCCGAGCAGCATGCCAACTTTATTGTCAATACAGGCGGCGCCTCGGCCCGGGATATTGAAACCTTGATCAAGGCGGTGCAGAGGCAGGTCAAAGAGAAATTTGGCGTGGAGCTGCAAACCGAAGTCCGGATCGTCGGCGAAGAGAGATAAATATATGGGAGTGGAGTTGTGTGAGCAAGTATCTGGTTCGGGGAGGCCTCCCTCTCGCGGGAAAGATTACGGTACATGGCGCGAAAAATTCCATTTTACCGGTTCTGGCGGCTTCTTTGCTCAATCAGACCGGCGAGCAGATCCGGCTAAAAAAGGTCCCGTCGCTCTATGATGTCCGGGCGATGATCTCGATCCTTACCGGTCTGGGGGCACAGGTTGAACGCGACGGAGAAGACCTGCTTCTGCAAACGGCCAATGTCGACTGCTACCATGTCCCCGAGGCGCTGATGCGGGAGATGCGCTCGAGCATATTCCTGATGGGCCCGCTGCTGGGCCGGCTGGGCCGGGCGAGGCTTTGCTATCCGGGCGGCTGCAAGATTGGACTGCGGCCGATCAATCTGCACCTCGAGGGTTTGCGGACCCTGGGGGCGGTGATTGAAGTTGACGAGAAAGAAGGATACATTGAGGCGTGGGGGAGGCCCCGCGGCGGTGAGGTTGATCTGGACTATCCCAGCGTCGGGGCCACGGAAAATCTAATCCTGGCCGCGGTCACCGCACACGGGGATACGGTTATCCGCAACGCCGCCTGTGAACCGGAGATTGTTGACCTGCAGAATTTTTTGAACATACTTGGCGCCAAGGTGGAGGGAGCCGGCAGCCCGGTGATCAAGGTCAAGGGGGTCAGCGGCCTGCACGGCGGCAGTTACAATGTTTTTCCCGATCGCATTGTCGCCGGGACCTTTCTTCTTGCGGCGGCGATCACCCGCGGCAGCGTGACCGTGGAAGGGGTGATCCCGGATCATCTCAAAGCGCTGCTCAGGCTGCTGGATCAGGCCGGCGCCTCGGTAAAGGTGGCCGGGAGCGCGGTTACGGTGAGCGCTGACCGGCTGAAAGCGGTTTCCAGGGTGGAGACCAAGCCTTACCCGGGGTTTCCGACGGACCTGCAGCCGCCGCTGGTGGCCTGCCTGACCCTGGCCCGGGGCACCAGCACCATGATCGAGCATGTTTTCAAAGAGCGCTTTCATCATGTTTCCGAATTGCGGAAAATGGGGGCACAGATTACCGTCCGCGGCCGTCAGGCGGTGATCAACGGGGTGGCGGTTTTAAACGGCGCTGCGGTTACGGCCGCCGACCTGCGGGCCGGGGCGGCCCTGGTCCTGGCAGCCCTGGCGGCCAAAGGCGAAAGCAAGATCCTGGAGATCCACCATATCGAACGGGGCTACGAACGGCTGCCCGAGGCGCTGCGCTCTCTCGGGGCCAGGATCTTCCGGGTGGAGGGCGTGAGAGAGGAGGCGGCATTTTGAGGAAGGGATCCGCCGGCAGCGATCGCCGGCTCAGGCTGGTGCAGCCCCGGCCCGGGGCGAAGCGCCGCCGGCCCCTGAAGGGGGTTGTTCTAATTTTTCTCTTTCTGGGAGTGGGCCTGCTGCTGTTCAAGGCCGGAGAGGCTTACTGCCAGGTAAAGGAGATCACCGTCACCGGAAATGTCCGCTTGAGTGAAGCGGCGGTGATCTCTCAAAGCGGGATCGAAAAAGGGACAAGCCTGCTGCTTCTGCAGAGTGGGAGGGCAGAAAAGAAGCTGGCTGCGCTTCCCGAACTCTGCTCCGTGGCGGTAAACAGGCATTTCCCCTCAACTGTGCATATCAGAGTGCGGGAGCGGGAGGCGGCGGCTTCCCTGCTGGATCAAAACCGCTTCTGGCTGCTCGACGGGGAAGGCGTTCTATTTGCCGAACAGCCGCACCCGGCAGAAAATTTACCGGTGATTACCGGAGCGGCGGCGGATGAGATCAAGATCGGGAATCCCCTGGCCCACCGGGCGAAAAGCGCGGCTCTCCGCAATTTCCTGGAGGCGCTGTCCCAAATTCCGCTGCTGGAACCGGCGGAGCTGCATCTCGCGGATCCCGGAAACATGGTTCTCTACACCGGGGACGGGCGCAGGGTGCTGCTCGGGGACAGTGATAAAATGATGGAGAAGCTAACTTTGCTCCAGGCTTTTCTGCAGGAGAGCGGGACGGGCAGATATCTCGATCTGCGCACGGGAGACCGGCTCGTGGTGGAGGCCGAGTAAGGGAATCAGGTAAATATTTGGCTCCGGCGGCGGAAAGATGAAGGGGAATAATTATACGATGTGGAATTGAATTGGGAAGGGTAAGGGGGTGGAGAATTGGTACGTAAAAATTATATTGCAGGTATCGATGTCGGCACAACCCAGGTCCGGGTTATCGTGGGAGAACCCCGCCCTGACGGCACGGTCAGTATAATCGGGCTCGGGTTATGTCCTTCCGAGGGGATGAAAAAAGGGGTCATTGTCGATCTGGAGCTGACTGTGGAAGCGATCGCTTCCGCTGCTGCGGAGGCCGAGAGGATGTGCGGATTAAAGATTGATTCCGCCTGCGTGGGCCTGCCGGGGCTGAACACAGAGCTGATCAACAACCGCGGTGTCGTGGCGGTGCAATCCGATGACCGGGAGATCCGGGAAGAAGACCTGGAACGAGTTCTGCAGGCGGCACGCGTGATTGCCCTTCCCCTTGACCGGGAAATCGTGGAGGTGATTCCCCGGGAGTTTATTGTCGACGGATACGACGGGATCCGTGACCCGGTGGGCATGCTGGGGGTGCGCCTGGAGGTCGATGCGATGATCGTGACCAGCCCGATCACCTCCCTGCGAAACCTGATGCGCTGCATTAACCGGGCCGGGATCAATGTCAGCAGCATGGTACTGCAGCCCCTGGCTGCCGCCGAGGTTTCTCTTTCCGCCGATGAAAAAGAACTGGGCGTATTCCTGGTTGATATCGGCGGAGGGACTACCGATATTGCTTTTTTTCAGCAGGGGAAGCTGCAGAGGCTGGCATCAGTGCCGGTCGGGGGCGACCACATTACCAGCGACCTGGCCGTCGGTTTACGGACAAGCTTTTTTACGGCCGAGAATATAAAAGTTGAGCACGGCAGCGCATTTGTTTCGCTGGCCGCCGATGATGCCGATATCGAGATCAGCAGCGTCGGCAGCAGGGAGCGGCGCCAGATATCTTCGAAAGAGATCAGCCGTTTTATCGAGCCGCGGGTGCAGGAGCTCTTCCAGATTATCCGTGAAGAGATGGTCAAAATGGGTTGGCCCGGGCTGCCTCCCGCGGGAATCGTCTTCACCGGCGGTGTTTCCCAGATGAACGGACTGATCAACCTGGCCTCCCTGTTCTTTGAAAGCGACCAGGTGCGCCGGGCGGAATACGATTATGTCGGCATTCAAAACCCGATCTATACCAATGCTGTAGGTTTACTCTACTATGTATACCGGAATCAACCCCGGTTTTACCAGGAACGAGGCGGAGCCGGGCATAAAAAGAAACCGGGATTATGGCAGCGGCTTAAAGACTGGTTGAACGATTATGTTGAATAATAAAGTGCGAGCCTCTGAAGGAGGTGTTCAGGAAAGATGATCGAATTTGACAATGAAAGGTCTCAATTCACCTCGATCAAGGTTGTGGGTATCGGCGGCGGCGGGAACAATGCCGTCAACCGGATGATCAGCGCCGGTTTGAAAGGTGTTGAATTTATCACCGTCAACACCGATGCGCAGGCGCTTCACCTGGTAAATTCGGGGGTTAAGCTGCAGATTGGCGAGAAGTTGACCAAGGGGCTGGGCGCCGGGGCCAACCCGGAGATCGGCCGGCAGGCCGCCGAAGAGAGCCGCGAGCTGATCGAGGAGAACCTGCGCGGCGCGGATATGATCTTCCTGACCGCGGGTATGGGCGGCGGCACCGGTACCGGGGCCACGCCGGTGATTGCCGAAGTGGCCCGGGAGCTGGATGCTTCCCCTTTGAAACGGCCTCTCGTGGTCGGCGTGGTCACGAAGCCGTTCAGCTTTGAGGGGCGCAAACGGCAGCGGCAGGCCGAAGAAGGGATCGCCTCGCTGCAAGACAAGGTTGACACCCTGATCACGATTCCCAATGATCGCCTTTTCCAGGTAATCGAGAAGCGGACGCCTATCCTGGAGGCATTTCGCGTGGTTGATGATGTGCTTCGACAGGCGGTGCAGAGCATCTCCGACCTGATTGCCGTTCCCGGATTGATCAACCTTGATTTTGCCGATATCCGCACGATCATGTCCGAAAAGGGGCCGGCGCTGATGGGTGTGGGCGAAGGCACCGGTGAAAACCGCACCGCCGAGGCGGCCCGGGCGGCTACCAGCAGCCCCCTGCTGGAAACCTCCATTGACGGGGCTACCGGTTTGCTGATCAATGTTACCGGCGGGCCGGATTTAAGCCTTTTCGAGGTCCAGGAAGCGGCCGATATTGCCGGCAGCTCCATCGACCCCAATGCCGTGATTATATTCGGGGCGACTATTGACCAGCAGCTGCAGGAGAGGGTCCGGGTGACCGTGATCGCCACCGGTTTCAAAGGGAAGCGCCAGGCTCAACAGCAGGTGTTTCAGGATCTGGGCTACAGTGATTATGCCCGCGGCAGAGACATTGACCGGCCGGCATGGTCGCGCTTCCGGGAGCAGGCCGAAAAGATCGCCGAAAATTAGATCATTACGGTAAAAAAGCTATTTATATGAAAAACTTCCCTGGATAAACAGGGAAGTTTTTTTGTCAAAATAATTGGTCCGGACCACGCCAAACTGCGACAGACTTCTGCGCATCCGCAGCTTATAATAGGGCATATCTACGGAGGTCTGTTCATATATATTTAAGAACAAGCCCCTCATGGACGGGGTGTAAAATGTATCTTGACCTTCTTTTTTTTCTCAATCTGCTGGTGCATTACTTTCTATTGCTCTTCACGGCAAAGCTCTTTCACCGTGAAGCGGGCTTCGGGAGGCTGCTGGCCGGGGCGGCGCTGGGGGGCCTGGCCGTGCTGATCCTGCCTTTTCCCCATCCTCCGGGGCTGGCCCTTGCCGTGATCCTGGCGGCGCCCCTGCTGATGGTTCTCACCGCTTTCTGGCCGCTGCGCCGGCTGGAGATCCTTTATTTCTGGGGCGTATTCTTTCTCGCATCTTTCACGGTGGCCGGGGCGGTCAGCGCACTGCTGAACTTTGATGCACCCCGCCGCTTTTTCACCTCGCCGCGCGGCGTCCTCCTGCTTCTTGGCGTCTGTGCCGTGATCTACCTGCTCTTTGTCCTGCTGCGGCCCTTTCTTGAAGATAAAAAATGGCAGAAGCTCTGGCGGATGGAGCTTTTAGTGGCCTGGCAGGGAAAAGAGAAGATCGTGCCTGCTTTTCTGGATACGGGAAACCGGCTCCGGGATCCCTTCTCCAGCCTCCCGGTGATCGTGATCGATTACCGCAGCCTGGAAGGGCTGCTGCCGCCGCCAGTATACCGCTGCCTCGCCGATGGGGGAGCGGAACCGTGGAGCGCCCTGGAGCAGATCTCCGACCCGGCGCTGGCGCGCTGCTTTACCCTGATTCCCTGCCGGGGAGTCGGCCGCGGCAGCGAGATCCTGCTCGGCTTCAAACCGGACAGCGTTGCATTTTTTGAAGATGGACGGAGCCGGCCGCTCGGCTCCCAGGTTTTTCTTGGATTGACCCGGCGCGGATTCGGGACGGCGGCGGAATACCGGGCCCTGCTGCCGCCGGAGCTGCTTCGCGCGGGGTAGCTTCTCAAAAACGGAGGTGGCATGATGAAAAAAAACCGGCTGGTGCCGCTTGTCCTGAAGCTGGCTGTTCTACGCTTGAGACGTTTTCTGGGTCTCGATTACCTGGATTATATCTATTATGTCAGCAGCAGTGAAGCGCTGCCCCCGCCGCTCAGCCTCGAAGAGGAGGGCTACCTGCTGGAAAGGCTGAAAAAGGGGGACGGGGCTGTCCGCACCGTTCTGATCGAGCGCAACCTGCGGCTGGTTGTCTATATCGCCAGGAAATTTGAAAATACCGGAATCAATATCGATGACCTTGTCTCCATCGGGACGATCGGCCTGATCAAGGCGGTCAATACTTTTGATCCGCATAAAAATATCAAGCTGGCCACCTATGCCTCGAAATGTATTGAAAACGAGATCCTCATGTTTCTAAGGCGCAACAACCGGGTGCGCAGCGAGATTTCCTTCGACGAGCCGCTGAACGTGGACTGGGACGGCAACGAGCTGCTTCTTTCCGACGTTCTCGGCACCGAGGGAGACCTGGTCCTGAAAAATATTGAGGAAGAGGTTGAGCGGAAGCTGCTCTACCTGGCCATGGAGAAATTGAGCTACCGGGAGCGGCGGATCATGGAGCTCCGCTTCGGCCTGGTCAACGGAATCGAAAAAACTCAGAAAGAGGTCGCCGAGCTGCTGGGAATCTCGCAATCCTATATCTCCCGCCTGGAGAAGCGGATTATCAAGAGGCTGCAGCGGGAAATCCGGAAGATGGAATAGAACTGCAGAGCCCCGGCAGCCAGGTCGCAGTATAAAAAAGGCCTCCCGGGAGATACTCTAGTTATCTCTCTTCAACAGCTGCAAGGGGCGAAACAATGAACAAGGTGGAAATTTGCGGCGTGAATACGTCCAAGCTTCCAGTACTGAAGAACAAGATCATGCGGCAGCTTTTTGAGGCGATGCAGAAAGGAGACGGCCAGGCCAGGGAGAAACTTATCAGCGGCAACCTGAGATTGGTCCTCAGCGTGATCCAGCGTTTCAACAACCGGGGCGAATATGTCGACGACCTCTTCCAGGTCGGCTGTATCGGCCTGATCAAAGCGATTGACAACTTTGACCTGGCGCAGAATGTAAAGTTTTCCACCTATGCCGTCCCCATGATCATCGGGGAGATCAGGCGCTACCTCAGGGATAACAACCCCATCCGCGTCAGCCGCTCCCTGCGTGATATCGCTTACAAGGTCCTGCAGGTAAGGGATGTGCTGGCCAACAGGTTCTCCCGGGAACCGTCGATCGGTGAGATTGCATCCGAGCTGAACCTGAAATCCGAGGAGATTGTCAGCGCCCTGGATGCGATCCAGGAGCCGGTTTCTCTTTTTGAACCGATTTACCATGACGGGGGGGACCCCATCTTTGTCATGGATCAGATCAGCGATGAGAAGAACAACGACGAGCGCTGGCTGGAGATCCTGGCGATCAAGGAGGCCATGACCCGGCTCAGCGAGCGGGAGAAGATGATCCTGACGATGCGCTTCTACCGGGGGAAAACGCAGATGGAGGTGGCCGATGAGATCGGCATCTCCCAGGCCCAGGTCTCACGCCTGGAGAAGGCCGCCCTCGGCCATTTGCGGAAATATGTGCAGTAGGAGGGCAGGGATATGCGCGGTGGAAGTATTATTCTGGGGTTGATGGCGCTGATCATCGGCATTCTTTTATGCCGGCAGTTCTTGCCGGAACCAATGATCGCGTTCAACCCGGATAATCTCATCTTGCAGCAGGAGACGGCCATCCGGCCGCCGCCCGGGGTAATCCTAAAATAGAATGTTTGAATTGCCCGGAAGGGACGAACGGCTTATAATAGATTATAGAAAACTGCCGGGAGGAGAACCTTTTTGATCAGGATTAGCGAATTGCGGGAGCGCGATGTGGTCAATGTCAACGACGGCCGCCGGCTCGGGATGATCAGGGATCTGGAGCTCGATCTGGAAAAGGGAACAGTCAAAGCGATCATCGTTCCTGCAGCGGGCGGAGTATGGGGGAAGCTCTCCCGCGCCAAAGATATTCTTATCCCCTGGGATAAAATTGTCAAGATCGGCGTTGACACCATCCTCGTGGACCACCCCGTTGCAGATTAATATATCAGGGGGACGGTTCCGCTGTCTCATTTTTGTTAGATGTAGGAGGTCGAAAGTCGGAGGTTGGAAAAACATTCTCCGCTAACAAATTTCTGCCGCCCCTTTCCTGTCATTCTAT
>CAZPET010000059.1:0-8517 GCA_964585625.1 uncultured Syntrophomonadaceae bacterium | reverse complement strand
GCAGGAGAGCCCTCAGCCGGGCGGCTAAAACGCTATGCAAATTTATATGCAAATTTATTTCAGAATACTCTGCAGCCAATACTTGATTAAGTTCCTCTGCTGCTATATAATGACTTCAAGAGGGAATGCATGCAAGACGGATGTCAGGCCGCCGGACTGGTGGACAGGCTCCGGTTAACACAGGCGGTCTCTTGACCTTCGATCTGCGGTTTCTAAAGCAAATGCCATGGACCGCGGACGTCAGGGTATAACTGGAAACGGTTATGCCTCCCAGAGTGGAAAGAAGGTTGTTCAGATACTTTAATCTCACCGACTCCACTATGGGATACGGTGATTTTTTATTTCAAGGAGGTGGTTGCAGGCGTCGTAATATAATATGTTGATCTTAATTACTTTAAGTGGGGGAAGGGCGTGCGCCCTGGAAAACGCATAAAAGAAAGGTAGATGAGAGCTTTGTTTAACAAAAAGAAAATATTCCAATTTGTTGGCATGCTTATGGCCCTGGTTCTGGTTACTGCGCTGTTGACGATCGGCTGTACACCCGCCGAGCCCGCGGGGAATGGCAACGGCGATGAAAATGAAAATGGAGACGAACTTGTCGGCGGCGAAATTACCCTGGCCACAACCACAAGTACATACGATTCAGGCCTGCTCGACTATTTGAACCCGATCTTCCAAGATAAGACCGGGATCGAAGTGAAGGTCGTTTCGCAGGGAACCGGTGCGGCTCTTGAAACCGGCAAGAACGGCGATGCCGATGTGCTCCTGGTCCATGACCGCAAGTCGGAGCTGCAGTTGGTTGATGAGGGCTACTTCATTGACCGTGTTGATGTGATGTACAACGACTTTATCATCGTCGGTCCGGAAGCCGATCCTTCCGGATTGAAAGAGGCGGGTAGCGCCCTTGAAGCCCTGCAGAAGATCGCTGCCGGAGAAACGGAATTTACTTCCCGGGGTGACGATTCCGGAACGCACCGCCTCGAGATGAGGCTCTGGGAAGCGGCGGAAGTTGATACCGAAGGTCAGAAATGGTATCTTTCCGCCGGTTCGGGCATGGGCGACACCCTGCGGATGGCCCACGAGAAAGAAGCTTACTGCATGACCGACCGCGGCACCTATGTCTCTTTGAAGAAAGACCTCGAGCTGGTCATTATCTTTGAAGGCGATCCCGCCCTCTTCAACCAGTACGGCGTCATGGCGGTCAATCCTGATAAGCACGCTCACGTGAAATATGACCTGGCGAAAAAGTATATTGATTTCTTGACTTCAGACGAAGGCCAGGATCTGATCAGCGGCTTCAAAAAAGAAGGGGAAACTCTTTTCTTCCCCGGCTACGGGCTGAAGGATTAGTTAACATAATATGGCAGGTTCAGATATACGGTTGCAGTAAGGAGTGAACTAAATGCCCCGGTTACTTGAAGGGATTTTGGAGGCCTTTACCCTGATCATCAGGCTCGATCCGGAGCTCATGAAAATAGTCCTTCTTTCCCTTCGGGTATCCGGGGCGGCTATCATTATCTCCACTCTGCTGGGCGTTCCATTGGGGACCTTGCTGGGCTTGAAGCCCGAACAGAAAACCGCCCTGGTCAATAAGGTAATCTATACCCTGATGGGCCTGCCGCCGGTGGTGGCGGGGTTGCTGATCTACCTGCTTCTCTCCCGCATGGGACCGCTGGGAGTGCTGGGGTTGCTTTACACTCCTACCGCCATGATCATCGCCCAGGTAACCCTGGCTCTCCCCATCGTCACCGGATTGACCATGGTCGGGGTGAGAAGCAGGGGCAAAGAAGTGGAGGAGACCGCCCGCTCTCTCGGCGCAGGGCCGCTGCTTCGCGCCTGGACCGTGGTCCGGGAATCGCGGATTGCCCTTTTGGGCGCGGTGGTCACAGGTTTCGGCAGGGTTATCGCCGAGGTGGGAGCGGTGATGATGGTTGGAGGCAATATCGAGGGACATACCCGGGTGATGACCACGGCGATTGTTTTGGAAACAAGGAAGGGAAATTATGAATATGCCATCGGCCTGGGGCTGATCCTTCTGCTGCTCTCTTTCGTGGTCAATACCTTTCTCTACCGTTTTCAGAGGGGAGGGCAAGCTCATTTCTAACTACACCGGCAACGCCATCCTTGAGATAAAAAACCTGGCGAAAAGCTACGAGAAGGAAGTTCTCAATATCGGGGCGCTCACTTTTTCCCGAGGCAAAATTTACGGGATCATCGGGCCCAGCGGCGCCGGTAAAACAACCCTGCTCCGGATAATCAACCTGTTGACCGAACCCGACCGGGGGATAATTTACTTCGACGGCCGCCCGATCCCCCCGAACGGGCCGGCTCGCTTACCCTTGCAAAGGCAGATGACCCTGGTTTTCCAGAAACCTCTTCTGTTCAGCGCCACGGTCAGGGAAAATATTGCGTACGGGTTGAAAACGCGGGGTTTCAGCCGGGAAGAGATCAAACAAAGAGTTGCCGCCATACTGGAACAGATCGGCCTTTCTCACCTGAAGGAGCGTCATGCGGGGACACTTTCGGGCGGCGAGGCGCAGCGTGTGGCCCTGGCCCGGGCGGTGGCCTTCAAACCGAAATTGCTTCTTCTGGATGAACCGACGGCAAACCTAGATCCGGCCAATGTCGAGTTGATGGAGAAGATGATCCTTCAGCTGAAACAATCCATGGAAGTAACCATTATCATGGTCACGCACAATATATTTCAGGCCCGCCGGTTGACCGATGAGGTGATCTTTCTTTTCGACGGACGGGTCGTGGAAACGGGAGCGGCGTCAAAAATATTCAATACTCCCCGGGATGAGCGCACGCAGGCCTTTATCGAGGGGCGGATGGTCTACTAGGTATTAAAAATTGGCTTTATCTTTTCCTCTTACCACCCTCATTAAAGTCACCCTACCTTAGATAGACAGGGTGACCTTTTTTATCTTCACCGGGAACCTTTATTCCTCCGGATTGACAAAAAAAATAGCCCAGATTTACTTGATAAACATGACCGAGGTTGCCTTGATCAATGCGGTGACCTGGTCGCCTTCGTTGATCTGCATTTCATCCAGCGAGCGCTTGGTAATTACTCCGAGAATCCTGTTTCCGTTTCCGATATCCACTTCAACCTCTCCGGTGACAATGCCGGGCGTAACCTGAACGACTGTTCCGGTCAGCTTGTTCCTGCCGCTGATCTGCATGACATTAACACCTCCAAACTAATAGTCAATCATTACTTTCCAGTAAAAGTTATCATTCCCTCACGCGTCCCCTGTCATTCTGAGCGCAGCGAAGAATCTCATTTTTAGTTCCCGCGATAGCCTGTTTTAGGGATCCTTCGCTTCTCTCAGGATGACCGGAACGCAGCGCCGCTGCGGCAGCTCTTTCCTCTTGCTCCAAGATAACTTATAATATAATCAGCAGGTCGCAGACACCCTGCTTAATCAAAAAACAAGAGGTGACCTTTTTGGAGAGAAAGTTACGGTTTCTCACCGCCCTTTTTATTACCTGTTTATTGGTCTCGAATATTATTGCCGGCAAACTGTTTACCCTGGGGCGGTTTGTGCTTCCCGCGGCGGTTTTTGCCTACCCGGTTACCTTCGTGATCACCGATACGGTCAGCGAAGTCTGGGGTAAAAAAGAAGCCAATAACATTGTCTGGCTGGGGCTTATCATGAACCTGGTGATGACCGCCTTTCTCTACCTGGGCCGGGTGCTGCCGCCGGCTTCCTTTTGGGGGCACCAGGCTGCTTACGAGGCTGTTTTGGGGATGGTCCCCCGCATTGTCGCCGCGAGCATGATTGCTTACCTGGTTTCTCAGTTCCACGATGTCTGGGCGTTTCTATTCTGGCGCCGGGTAACAAAGGGCAAGCACCTCTGGCTGCGCAACAACCTTTCCACCATGGCCAGCCAGCTTCTCGACAGCGTCATTTTCATCACCCTGGCCTTCGCCGGTACGGTTGGGGGCGCAGTGCTGGCAAATATGATTGCCGGACAGTACCTGGTTAAACTAATCCTGGCGCTTGCCGATACTCCATTTTGTTATCTGGCCGTCCGCTGGGCGAGAAAGGAAGGTGTGATTGCAGATGAAGGATGAACGTTACGCAGAAAGGCGTTTTGACGTGCTGAAGCCGGATCAGGTGGATAGGGATGTTCTGGAGACGGTTCCCTTTGCTTACGCCGGACGGCGCTCCGAGGTGGAGATCATCTTCCCGGAATTCACCTCGGTCTGCCCCTGGACGGGCCTGCCTGACTTCGGGGAGCTGCGGATCAGCTATGTGCCGCGGGAAACCTGTGTTGAATTGAAGTCGCTCAAATACTACCTGAACTCTTATCGCAACGTGGGGATCATCCAGGAAGACGTGGTTAACCAGATTCTCGATGATCTAACTGCGCTGATAAATCCTGTTTCGATGACCGTCACCGGAAATTTCAACCCCCGCGGCGGCATCAAGACGCTGGTCAGCGCTTCTTATCCGCAATAAAGGTGTTTTCGATGATATGATATACATGGGGAGAGCATTGAGAAAGGGGGATCATGGTGGCCGGACATTCAAAGTGGGCGAACGTGAAGCATCGCAAAGCACGAATGGATGCGCAAAAAGGTAAAATATTTACCAAGCTGGCCCGGGAGATCATTGTTGCCGCCCGGGAAGGGGGCGGTGATATCGATACCAACTTCCGCCTCCGCCTGGCGGTCCAGAAAGCCCGGGAAAACAACATGCCCAATGATAATATCCAGCGGGCCATTCAAAAAGGCGCGGGGGGCCTGGAAGGGGATAGCTACGACCAGGTGAATTACGAGGGTTATGCCTCCGGCGGGGTGGCGGTGCTGCTCGAGGTGCTTACAGACAACCGCAACCGCACGGTGGCGGATATCAGGCATCTTTTTTCACGCCACGGCGGGAGTCTCGGCGAGTCGGGCTGTGTTGCCTGGATGTTTGAACGAAAGGGCCTTTTTATTGTCAAAAAAGAAGGTCTGCGAATCGGCGAAGATGATCTGATGCTTATTGCCCTGGAGGCGGGTGCGGAGGATGTAAAAGAAGAAGATGATACCTACAGCATCATTACTCCACCCGAACTCTTTGAAGAGGTTAAAGAATACCTGAATAAGCAAAATATTGCCGTTGAGAGCGCCGAACTGACCATGCTGCCGCAAAACACGGTGGAGATCAATAACCCGGATGAGGTCAAGCGTATTCTCAACCTGATGGAAGCGCTCGAAGACAACGACGACGTGCAAAATGTCTATGCCAATTTTGAAATACCCGACGAATTTATGGAATAAACAGGAACATTAAATGTATAAATTATCCTGCCGCGGGGTATGATAGGGCTACGATCAACGATACTCCTGAGAGGATGAGCCCTATTGGCAGAACAGGAGAAGGAGAATAAGAGAATCCGCCGGCTGTTGTGGGCAGGATTCGTGCTGTTGCTTCTTGTGGTGGGGTTGGGGCCGCTGCTTCTGGTGATCTCTTACACCCGGGACATTAACCTGGTCGAATTTTTACATCGAGGTCCCCGTCAAGAGGTGGAGACGGCCCCCGAGATGCCGGAGCGCGAACCCTACCTGGCTCAGTACCTTTACCGCTTCTGCGAACATCATGCTGTCTATGAACCGGACAGCATCCCCCCGGATCTGGAGCTGCCCCCGGCAGCCCTGGTCGAGATGGCGGTGGCGCTGCATGAAAGCAACACCAGTATTCAAAACATCATGTCTCATTTAAAGGATACCGCAGGCTGGTATGTGGCCGATATGCGGGTAGAATCAAACAGCTCCTATTTTACCTTTACCTACCTTGATGATCTCTGCCCCGATTGCGAAGGCCGCTACTATCTCGGCATCTTCAATGACGGTACCGATGATTTAATTGCCGTATTCGAAGGCAGACCGCCGGACGGGAAAGTGATCAAAGTGACCCCACACAAAGTGAGGGACGATACCCGGGAACAGCTCGAAAAGGGAGAAGTTCTTGAATCACTGGATCCCGACGAACTCTATGAAATACTACAAGGATTTACCAGCTAACACCCATCTGCAGATCTAACTGTAGGGTTGTACGCTTCGTGGTAAGCACCGGTCCATAAGTTCCGGTGCTTTTTCCATAAATGAACCAAAAAGGATTTGGCCCCCCTGCTAAAGAATAGTATATCGGCTAACAAATAGAGGATGATGGTGATTTCATGGTCATTTTGGGAATCGATCCGGGGCTGGCCATTACCGGTTACGGCCTGGTGGAGGAGAAAGGAAGCGACTTCAGCCGGGTAGCTTCGGGATGCATCCGCACATCGGGGGATACAGCGCCTGCCCTGCGCCTGGAAGAGATTTTTAATTCTGTTGAAGAGTTGATTGAGTGCTACCGGCCCCTGGCCATGGCCGTGGAAAAACTTTTTTTTTGCAAGAACGTGCGCACCGCTTTGCAGGTCGGAGAGGCGCGGGGAACAATTATTCTCGCGGCGGCAAAAAGCAATCTTGCTTTATTCGAATATACCCCGCTGCAGGTGAAGCAGGCGGTTGCCGGGTATGGCGGCGCCGGTAAATCGCAGGTTCAAAATATGGTCCAGCTGCTGCTGCGGCTTCCGGAACGACCGCCTGTCGATGATGAGGCCGATGCCCTGGCGGTTGCTCTATGCCACCTGCAGCACCGCCGCTACCATGAAGCAGTCGAAGGGAGCAGGCGCAGTGATTGAATATCTATGCGGAAAGCTCATGGCCATTTCTCCCGGACAGGCCGTTCTGGAAGTGGGGGCGGTGGGTCTATCTCTTGAGATCCCGGATTCCGCTGAAGGGCTGGAGCAGCTTATCGGCACCGAAGTCCTTTTCTATACGAGGCTTATCTTTCGGGACGATGATCTTCGCCTTTACGGTTTTCGCACCGCCGAGGAGCGCAACCTGTTTAACCTGATTACCGGGATATCCGGTTTCGGGCCGCGCCTCGGGCTGGCCCTGCTGGGTACACTCACGGTGCCCCATCTCTGCGCGGCTGTTTTCGAAGAGGATATCTCCGTGCTCTGCCAGGCTCCGGGAATCGGCCGGAAGATGGCCCAGCGGCTCATTCTCGAATTGAAAGAGAAGCTGCCCCGGCTCTATTCTCCGGAGCAGCTGGCCCTGGCCGGCGCCCTGGACGGGCCAGGCTCGATGCGGGCAGAGATCATCGAGGCGCTTGCTGCGCTCGGTTATTCGCGCGCCGAATCGGCTGCGGCGGTAAACAAGGCCGCCGCGAACGAAGACGGCCTCACCAGTGAAGAACTTCTAAAAAAAGCTTTGAATATTTTGGCCGGCAGCCCGAATCCGGGCAGTTAAGAGGGGAGCATAATGGCGGAAGAGAGAATTGTATCGGCAAAGCGGCGTAACGATGACGATCCTCAGATCGAATTTGGACTGCGTCCCCGTTCGCTGAAAGAGTTCATCGGCCAGGGGAAAATAAAAGAGAAGCTGTCCATCTATATCACCGCGGCGCAGGAGCGCAGGGAGGCTCTGGATCACGTCCTTCTCTACGGACCGCCGGGCCTGGGAAAAACCACCCTGGCGCACATTATTGCTTGGGAAATGGGGGTCAATATCCGGATTACCGCCGGCCCCGCCATCGAGCGTCCCGGCGACCTGGCGGCGATACTGACCAACCTGGGCCACGGTGACGTGCTCTTTATCGACGAAATCCACCGCCTCAGCCGAACGGTCGAGGAGATCCTTTATCCGGCGATGGAAGACTTCGCCCTCGACATCATCATCGGTAAAGGCCCGGGGGCCCGCTCGCTCCGTCTCGATCTGCCCCCCTTTACCCTGATCGGGGCTACCGTGCGGGCGGGGGCGCTGACCTCTCCGCTGCGGGATCGCTTTGGCATCGTCGATCGGCTTGATTTTTATACTCCCGAAGAGCTGATCGAGATTATCACCCGCTCGGCGCGTATCTTGAATGTGGCTGTCGACCCGGAAGGGGCACAGGTAATCGCGGGAGCCTCCCGCGGCACCCCCCGCGTCGCCAACCGCCTGCTGAAGAGGGTGCGTGACTACGCCCAGGTAAAGGCCGGCAACATCGTCTCTGAAGCCGCAGCCCGCGAAGCGCTGCAGATGCTGCAGCTGGACGCCGCGGGACTCGACGAGATCGACCGCCGCCTGCTGCTGACCATGATCGAGAAATATGAAGGCGGCCCGGTGGGGCTCGATACCCTGGCCGCCTCGATCAGCGAAGAGTCAGAAACGCTTGAAGATGTCTACGAACCTTACCTGATGAAGCTGGGCCTGTTGAAGAGGACTCCCCGTGGCCGGATGGTCACCCGGGAAGCTTACCGCTACCTGAAGCTAAACCCCAAAGACAACAACCCCCAGCTCCACCTCTGGTAAAAAGTTAGTTGACACGGTGCCTGGCACCGTGTCAACAAACTATATGAGGATCGGGTGGGGGATACTAACAAAGGCGAAGGGGTTTTTTTACGCAATGGATTCTATCGGAAAATCTCTGCTGGTCATCGGTGGTCTGATTGCTGTCACAGGGCTGCTTCTGATTCTTTTTGGACGTTTTGGCCTTG
>CAZPET010000058.1:0-8529 GCA_964585625.1 uncultured Syntrophomonadaceae bacterium | reverse complement strand
CCATGAGACCTGGCAGCGCCTGAACCGGATCGGGGAAGCGCTGGCCTGGGCGGAGCAGCGGGAGTGGAGCAGGCCTCCTGAAAAAGAACTGGTTTATTTATGCGGGCTGCTCCTGGAGGTGGAGCACCAGGATCAACTGGCCATCATGCGGCGGCTGGGCCTGTCGCGCGATCGGGCCGGAGCGGTTCTGCAGGGATGCCGCGAGGTTCCGCCGCTGCTGGAAGAGCTGGCCGGGGCGGGTAGCGGCAACCTTCGTCCCAGCGTCCTGGTGAACAGGCTCGATCCCCTCTCCCCGGAGGCGCTGCTTTTGCTCTACGCCCTGGCAAGGAACCGGGCCGTGCAGGATAACCTCAGGCTCTACCTTGAAAGCCTGCAATATGTCCGGCCGCGGCTCAGGGGGGGCGCTTTGAAAGAGCTCGGTTTGCAGCCGGGTCCCCTCTTTGGAGAGATCCTGAATGCGCTGCGCCGGGCAGTTCTTGACGGAGAGCTGCGCAGTTATGATGAAGAGCTAAACTTTGTTAAATCCTACCTGGAGCGGCGAGAGGAGGCATAGAATATTTTTCCGGATAATCTGCTGGAGTTAATATATCGTATTCCGGCCCTGCTGATGGCCATCACTTTCCACGAGTACGCTCACGGCAGGGTGGCCTACCATTTCGGGGACGCCACGGCAAAATGGCACGGACGGCTGAGCCTGAATCCGCTCCGCCACCTTGACCCCATCGGCACGATCACCCTGCTTCTCTTCGGTTTCGGTTGGGCGAAGCCGGTGCCGGTTAACCCGTACAATTTTCGCGATTACCGCTCGGGGATGCTCTGGGTCTCTTTTGCCGGCCCGCTGGCGAATTTTATCCTCGCTTTCGCCGGCCTTTTTCTCCTCTATCTCCCCTTAAGGCTGGGGCTTTACTGGATGCCCTACTTTCAATTCATGGAAACCCTGGCGGTTTTCAATATTCTCCTGGGGATCTTTAACCTGATCCCGGTGCCCCCGCTGGACGGCTCGAAAATCCTGACGGCCCTGGCGCCGGACAACATCGCCGGTTTTTTCCGGCAGATCGAGCCTTACGCGCCGATTTTGCTGATGGTGCTGATTTTCAGCGGGGTAACAGGCCGGATTGTGGTGCCCTTGTTTCAGTACGTATTCAATGCCATGCAAACGTTTGTCCTTCTGATTTTGGGGCTAACTTAAGGAGTGAAGATATGAGCGGAGAAGATCAACAGAAAAGAAAAAAAATTATCGTCAGCGGGGCGCGGCCCAGCGGCCGGCTTCACCTGGGCAATTATCTCGGCGCCCTGAAGAACTGGGTCGATCTGCAAGCAGAATATCGCTGCTACTACTTTATTGCCGACTGGCACGCCCTGACGACAGGCTATGCGGAATCGCATGAGGTGAAAGAGAACAGCCTGGAGATGATCCTCGACTGGCTCAGCGTGGGTCTGGATCCTGAACGGGCCGTGCTTTTCCGCCAGTCCGAGGTGAAGGAGCATGCCGAGCTCTTCCTGCTTCTGGCGATGATCACGCCGATTGCCTGGCTGGAGCGCTGTCCCACCTTCAAAGAGCAGCTCCGCGAACTTGAGGGCAAAGAGATCAACAACTACGGCTTTTTAGGCTATCCACTGCTGCAGGCGGCAGATATACTTGCCTACCGGGCCGATGCGGTCCCCGTGGGCGAGGACCAGCTGCCGCACCTGGAGATCACCCGCGAGGTGGCCCGCCGTTTCAACCATCTCTACGGGAAGGTTCTCCCGGAACCGGAGCCGCTGCTGGGGGAATTTACCCTGTTGCCGGGAATAGACAGCCGCAAGATGAGCAAGAGCTATGACAACTATATTGCGCTCTCGGATCCTCCGGAAGTGATCAAGAAAAAGGTGAGCCTGATGATCACCGACCCGCAGCGGGCGCGGCGGCATGATCCCGGGCGTCCCGAAGTATGCACCGCCTACCGCTTCCAGGAGATCTTCAATCCTCCGGAGATATCGCGAATTGAATCCTCCTGCCGCACCGCTGAGATCGGCTGCGTCCAGTGCAAGGAGCTCCTGGCGCGGAAGCTGACTGAATTCATGGCTCCGATCCATGAGAAACGGCGCGAGCTTGAAGAGAAGCCCGCTTACCTCGAGGAGATCCTGCGCAGCGGTGAACAGACGGCCCGTGTACATGCCGGCGCCACTCTTAAAGCGGTGCGCGAGGCGATGGGAATCTGATGACGGCGCAGGCTGCCTGCACGATCAAGCTGCCCGTCTTTGAAGGGCCCTTCGATCTCCTCTTTCACCTGGTGAAAAAGGCGGAGCTCGATATCTGGTCTGTTTCCATAGCCTCGATCACGGAGCAGTATCTTGCTTACCTGCAGTCGATGCGGGAGCTGAACCTCGATATCGCCAGCGAATTCCTGGTGATGGCGGCGACGCTCCTGCGTTTGAAATCGAAGATGCTGCTGCCCCGGCCGCCTCTAGCCGAAGAAGAAGAGGAGGACGACGAGGAGCTTTTCCGGATCAACAGCCCCGAGGAGCTATTTGAGCGCCTTGAAGAATACCGCCGCTTCAAGGAAGCGGCCGGCTTTCTCGGCAAGCTCGCGGAAGAGCAGCAGAAAATCTTTCTCCGCTCCACCGGCGGAGAGAAAATTGTGATAATCTCAAGTAAGCAGCAGCAGTCCTATTACACCTACTGGGAGGGAGCCCACCTGCTCGGCGAGATCATGAACCGTTTCGAGGCTGCCGCGGCGGCGCGTTCAATCACTCCGGTGATCGATCTGCTTGACGATCTGCCGGTCAACGATCAGAGCGCCTATATCTGCTCTCTGCTGGAGCACAGCGGGCGCACGCTCCCCTTCAGTGCATTCCTCAGGCAGAAAGGGCTCTGGGAGCTGCTGGTCACCTTCATCTCTTTGCTGGAGCTGGCCCGCCTGCGGAAGGTAATCCTGCTGCAGGAGCGTCATTTCGGCCCCATCCTGGTGAGGCTGACAAAGGAGAACAGCCGTGGAACATGAACAATACAAAGCAGCGCTTGAAGCGATCCTTTTCCTGAAAGAAGAACCGGTCAGGGCGGACAAGCTGGCCGCCGTTCTGGAGATCTCACCCGAGGAGGTGCGCACCCTGCTCAAGGAGCTGCAGCAGGAGCTCGTCTCGCAGCGGCGCGGTCTGCGCATCTTCGAGATTGCCGGGGGCTACCGGATGGGCAGCGCCCCGGAGCTGGCCTCTTTTCTCGAGAAGGCGTTCGGTGAAGAGGAATCCGGCACCCTTTCCCCGGCGGCGCTGGAGACCCTGGCCATTATTGCTTACAAGCAGCCGCTCACACGCGTGGAGATCGAGGCGGTGCGCGGCGTCCGCTGCGAACATATCCTCGACAATCTGCTCAAGCGCAAGCTGATTCGCATCAGCGGGCGCAAGGAGGGGCCCGGCCGCCCCCTCATCTACAAAACTACGCCGGATTTTTTACAATATTTCGGATTAAAAGGCCTGGACGACCTGCCGCCTCTTGAACGGTAATCCCTTCGCGAGATTTTTATCCCCGCCCTCTCTTTTTAGGCCGCACCTCCTTAATAGACCTGTGAAGCGTTTTTTTCCCATGAAAGGGTAAAGTATTAACCATCAAGGGAGTTTGCTCAGAGGAGAGCGTTCATGGCCTGGTGGGCTTGGCTGCTGTCAACCGGATCCATCTTATTGCTGCTAATCGGTCTGATCCTGCTGCTGCCGCTGCGCATATTTGTGCGCTACCTTAGAGAAAATAAAAAAGATCAAATCAGCCTGAGGATAAAGCTGGGGTTACTTGTGCTGCGCCTTGAGCTGTGGAAGAGAGCCGCCGCGGATAAGAATTTTACCTGGTATCTGGCAGCGGGGCGGATCAAGATACCTGCCGCGCTCCTGCAAAAAATAGCCGGCCGGATGGAGAGGCCGGGTTTTCGCGGCAAGCAAGCAGAACCCTGGTGGAGAGATATATTTGATCTAAAAAATTCCGTTGAGGTTTTAGCGGTGCGCCGGCAGGCCAGGTCCCTGCTGAAGAAGATCACCTGGTCTCACTTTGACCTGGAAGTATCGTGGGGCTGGGATGATCCCGCCCTGACCGGTCTGGCTGCAGGCGGATGCTGGGCATTGGGGGGGATTGTAACCGGGCTGCTTCAGGAATATTTCTCGGTGACGGCCAGGCCGCGATTTCAGGTGCGGCCCCTGTTCAGGCCGGCAGAGCTGCGGCTGCGCTGGGAAGGAGAGGCGGCGCTTTCCCTCTACCGGTGGTTAAGGTTGTGGTACGTGGTGAAAAAAATAGGAGGTGCGGCCAGTGGAACATCATCCCATTGAAAGTCTCATGAAAACCGCCATGGAGAACTTGAAAGAGATGGTCGATGTAAACAAGATCGTTGGAGATGCCGTGGAGACACCGGACGGCAGCGTGATCATTCCCATTTCCAGAGTTTCATTCGGCTTTGCAGCCGGCGGGACGGAATTTGAGCAGCAGGCCAACAGCGGCAACCATAACAACAATAACCAGGCTGAACTTCCCTTCGGCGGGGGCAGCGGCGGCGGTGTCTCGGTGCAGCCGGTTGCCTTCCTGGTGGCGGGTCAGGGGCAGGTGCGCCTGCTGCCTGTAGATCGCCACGCCATGCTCGACCGGCTGATCGATCTGGCTCCCCAGATGATCGAGCAGATCCAGGAGATCTTTAACCGGCGCGGTGAAGGTCGCGGCGCCCGGGAAGAGGGGACCGGCGCCGGACGCTACCGGTAAATTCGCAGCCCGCAGTCAAAAACATAAAATAAATCCCGCGGGAATATTTATGAACGATACCGGTTCGTCTATCTTTCCCCGGGAGCGAGAGCGATGCAAGAATTACGGCGGGCAATCTTCATAGCAGTTATTCTGTTGACAGCTCTCTATTCCTTTCCGGTTTTGGCCGCGGAAGAACCGGCGGTCAGCGCCCTGGCGGCGATCCTGATCGACCGGGACAGCGGCAGGATTCTCTGGGCCAAGGATGCCCGCCGCCGACTGCCCATCGCTTCGACGACCAAGATCATGACGGCCATGCTGGCCCTGGAGCACGGCCGTGAAGACGATCCGGTCACGGTCAGCCCGAAAGCGGCGTCAACTGAAGGCTCGTCGATCTGGCTGGATAAGGGCGAGAAGAAGACACTGGGGGAGCTGATTTACGGCTTGATGCTCCGTTCGGGCAATGATGCCGCCGTGGCCATCGCCGAGCATATCGGGGGAACGGAGAAAAATTTTGTGTTGATGATGAATCAGAAGGCTGCGACCCTGGGGGCGAAGGATACACTTTACTCCAATCCCCACGGCCTGCCGGGCGGCCGCCACTACAGCACCGCTTACGACCTGGGATTGATCACCTGCCGGGCACTGCAGAACGAACGCTTCCGCCAGATCATCTCCACCCCCACCTGGACGATCTCCTGGCCCGGACGCCCCTGGGACCGGGTTATGAGCAACCAGAACCGGCTGCTGGAGCTCTATCCGGGAGGCGACGGGGTCAAAACAGGCTGGACCATTGCGGCGGGCCGCTGTTTTGTCGGTTCGGCCACACGAGACGGGTGGCAGCTGGTCTGTGTTGTTTTGAACGCGCCGCAGATGTGGGAAGATGCGGTCCTGCTGCTTGACTACGGCTTTGAGAGATACCTGCGTCGAAAAATATTCCACCGGGACCAGGTTCTCTGCACCGCCTCCGTGCGCAAAGGGAGCAGCCGGGTAGATGTGGCGGTAAAAGAAGATCTCTACCTGCCGCTGCTGCCGGGTGAAGAAGGGGCCCTCTACTGCCGGATTGTTCTAAATGAGGTGATCAAGGCTCCCCTGCCCGCCGGGGTTATGATCGGTGAAGTGGAGGTTTACCTGGGGGATCAGCTTCTCGACCGGACCGGCCTCTATTCGGCCCATACCGTCGGCAGAAGGGGGCTCTTAAGTTATTTTTTAGATCTTTTCGGCTCCCTGGTGCGCGGGGAGGTGAGAGATTGATCGGCTATCTCTGGGCGGCCCTGATCTGCATATCGGTGATTACCGCCGCTTTACGCGGCGATATGGCCGTGATCGCGCCGGGCATATTTTCGGCGGCGGAACGCGGTGTCAAGGTGGCCTTCGGGCTGATCGGGACAATGACTTTCTGGCTGGGCATCATGAAGTTGATTGAATCTTCCGGAATCATGGAATTGCTCAACAGGCTGCTCCGTCCCCTGGCGCGCCTGATATTTCCCCGGCTGCCGGCCGGGCATCCCGCGATGAACGCCATCTTGATGAACCTGAGCGCGAACGTTCTCGGCCTCGGCAACGCGGCCACCCCTTTCGGGATCAAGGCCATGGAGGAGATGCAGAAAATCAACCCGCTCGGCGAGACGGCGTCTGATGAGATGTGCACCTTCCTGGCCATCAACACCTCCAGCATCACCTTGATTCCGACAACGGTGATCGCCCTGCGGGCGGCGGCCGGATCTGCAAATCCCGCCGATATCCTGGGCACCACGATCATAGCTACTCTCTGCTCAACGGCGGTAGCCTTGTTTGCGGATCGCATGCTGCGAAAGAAGGTTAAAATATAATGATTGCCCGGGTGATTGATCTTCTGGCAGTCTGGCTGATCCCTCTCCTGATCGTCGCGGCAATCATAGGTTCGCTCCGGCGCCGGGTAGATCTATTCGATCGATTTGTCGAAGGGGCCAAGGAAGGTTTTACCATCTCGGTCCGCCTGATTCCGTACCTGGTGGCGATGCTGGTGGCGATCACCCTCTTTCAGGAATCCGGGGCCATGGAGATCCTGGCAAACTGCCTGGCGCCTGTCCTGAACCGGCTCAAGGTGTCCGCGGAGGTGCTGCCCCTGGCGGTTATGCGCCCGCTTTCAGGGAGCGCCTCCCTGGGGATCATGGCCGATATCCTGGAGCGGCAGGGGGCCGACTCCCTGATCGGACGGATCGCCTCGACCATGATGGGGAGCACGGAAACCACTTTTTATATCCTGACCGTTTATTTTGGAGCAGCCGGGGTTTATCGCAGCCGGCATGCCCTGGCCACGGGGCTGCTGGCGGACCTAAGCGGCTTCATCGCGGCAATTGTCGTCTGCCGGATTGTATTCGGGTAGAGTCCTGGAGGCGGTATCGACTTGATGGAGGAACAGCTTGTAGTGGTCGGCGGCGGCTGGGCCGGCTGTGCGGCGGCCCTGGCGGCGGCGAAGAAGGGTTTGCCGGTAACCCTGGTCGAGCGGACGGATCGCCTGCTTGCATCCGGACTGGTAGGGGGGATCATGCGCAATAACGGGCGCTATACCGCCGCCGAAGAGCTGAAGCTGATGGGGGCGGGCGAGCTGATCGCCATTACCGACGCCGCGGCGCGCCATAGAGATATTGATTTTCCCGGACACCGGCATGCCTCGCTCTATAACGTGGAGAAGGTCGAGCTCCCGGTGGAGCGGCTTCTCCTTCAATACGGGGTCAGGCTGCTGCGGCAGTGCCGGGCCGTCGATGTGGTTGCCGGGGATAGAAAGATCGAGGCGGTGAAGGTATTGCAGAGGGACGGGGGAGATTTGCTTCTCCGGGGAGCGGTATTTGTCGATGCCAGCGGCACGGCCGGTCCGGCCGGCAACTGCAGCCGTTTTGGCAACGGCTGTGCCATGTGCATCTACCGCTGTCCCACCTTCGGCCCCCGGGTAAGCATGGCCGTCAAGGCGGGGGCTGTGGAAACAGCGATCATGAGGCGGGCCGGCGCGCCGGGCTACTTCAGCGGTTCCTGCGAACTTGAACCGGCATCGCTGGCCGGGTGGCTGTTGGCAGAGGTCAGGGAAAAAGGGCTGGCGGTCATTCCTCTGCCGCCCGAAGCATTCGCTTCGCAAAGCAGCGTGTCGGTACAGATAAAGGCCTGCCGCCAGTACAGCTCCGAGGCGTATGCCCACAACCTGGTCCTTCTCGACACCGGGGCCATCAAATTGATGGTGCCCTACCTGCCTCTCTCCATCCTGCGCCGCCTGGACGGTTTTGAAGAGGCTGTATTCCGCGATCCCCTCGGGGGGAGCAGGGGAAACTCGATCCGCTTCAGCGGCCTGATCGAGCGCGACCGGCGGCTGATGGTCCCCCCGCTAAAGAACCTCTTCGCGGCCGGTGAAAGAGCCGGCTTGAGCCTGGGTCATACCGAAGCGATTGTCACCGGCACCCTGGCCGGCTACAATGCCTGGCGCCTGAGCCGGGGCGAGGAGCCTGTGGAACTGCCGCGCGGCTGCGTGTGCGGCGAGCTGATTGCCCTGACCGGTTTAAAATCAGGGCGCGGTGAAAGGTGCGAGATTGTCTACAGTCTCTCCGGAGGGCCGCTCTGGGAGCATCTACAGCGGCACAACCTATACAGCATTGATCCCGCCGCGATCAAGCGGCGGCTCGAATGTCTCGGCGTTCTACAGCTGTTTGCGGCGGCCGGCTCCAACCCGTGAGGCTCTGTACATCGGCCGCCGCTGATCCGGGCTTACTTTCAGCAAAAGGAATTGGAATAGCTGCTGTGGAATATGCTAGTGCCATGAAATCCCCTCCGGCCCCGAAAAGACGAAAAAGTCCACCTTTCCTAAA
>CAZPET010000057.1:0-8687 GCA_964585625.1 uncultured Syntrophomonadaceae bacterium | reverse complement strand
ACAGGGGTGGGAAGTGGGCAACCTGTCCTGGCTGAACATACGGCACTTGGATCTTGAAGAGAAAATGGAACTTTTATCTATTCGGAGCAGGGATTCTATGATCATCCGTTATTGGGAGGGTAAGCGATGGATATCTTTGAAGTTTTCAGGACGGCGGCAAACCCCGAAAAAGCCGCCCCGATGAGCGCATATATGCGCGACCAATTCTCCTTTCTCGGCATTTCTACACCGGAACGCAGAAAGCTGTCCCGCGGATTTTTTGAAAGCGTCGATAAAACGGCTGTTGACTGGGACTTTGTTTTTAAATGCTGGGGGCAGCCCGAACGCGAGTTTCAGTATTTGGCGGTCGGTTATTTGGCCAAACTCAAGGGTTTGATGACAGCAGCCGATGTTCCGAACCTGCGTAAGCTGGTGGTGCATAAATCGTGGTGGGATACCGTGGACGGTATTAACACCATCATCGGCGATATTGCATTGCGCTGCCCCGAGTTGAATGATACCCTTTTGAAATGGAGCACAGAAGAGAATTTCTGGCTGCGCAGAATCGCTATCATTCATCAGCTTATCAGGAAAGAAAAAACCGACACGGATTTGCTGGAGCGGATTATTGCCAACAACTTCGGTCAGAAGGAATTTTTCATTAACAAGGCCATCGGCTGGAGTTTGCGGGAATACAGCAAAACAAACCCCGCCTGGGTGCGCGGCTTTATCGAGAGGCATCGGAGAAAGATGGCTCCGCTCAGCATAAGGGAAGCCAGCAAGTACATTTAGTGGGCGTAAATGGAGTGCTGTCAAATTAAGAATGGGCATAATTATTGTTTACCAAAGAGAAAAGATGCAGCAATCATAATTGAATGTGAGGCCTGGTTATGAAGTGCCCCTACTGTAATAAAGGGATGGAGCAGGGTTTTTTACAGGGAAGACAGAGAGTGGCCTGGGTAAAAAACAAGCATAAATTTTCTTTGCTTCCGAAACAAGGAGAGTTTTTATTAGAAAATAACGCAATAAAAGATTTTATTCTTTCCGCTCAGATCTGTAAAAGTTGCAAAATAATTGTGGTTGATTATGCGGATAAAGAGGTCCGGGAGGGATAACGGGAAAGCTTGTTAACTTAAGCCCGTTTCAACTCATATAAGATTTTACCTAACGAAGCCTTTGTTCCTGGCCCGAAAGGGTCTATAATAACAATATGAGTAGCAATCATGAAAACAGCGATGCCCTTTACATGGAGATGGCCCTGGCGCAGGCCCGGGAAGCCTATTCCTGCGGAGAGGTGCCCGTGGGAGCGGTCCTGGTCAGGGGGGATAGAGTAATTGCCGCCTGCCGGAACCGCTGCGAAGAGCTGAAGGATCCCACCGCCCATGCGGAGATTTTGACCATCCGCGAAGGGGGGCGGATTCTCGGAGGCTGGCGCCTGCCTGGGAGCACTCTCTACGTGACCCTGGAGCCCTGCCCCATGTGCGCCGGCGCCCTGGTCCAGGCGCGGGTGGAGCGGCTGGTTTACGGGGCTGCGGACCCCAAGGGAGGGGCCTGCGGGACTCTTTACAACATTGTGCAGGACGAACGGTTGAACCACCGCCTTGCGATAACCGGCGGGTTCCTGGAAGCTAAATGTGCCGCGCTGCTGCAGGAATTCTTCCGCAGCCGGAGGGTATGATCGCACTTTACAAACCCGGCTTGATTGGTATAATAGAAGGCGGAGAGATGGCCGAGTCCGGTTGAAGGCGCTCGACTCGAAATCGAGTAGGGGGTGTTGAGCCTCCTCGTGGGTTCGAATCCCACTCTCTCCGCCATATTCTTAAATCATGAAGCCTGCCGGCAGTGCTGGCTTTTCTTTTCCACTCCGCGGTGAATTGGCCCGGTAGAAGAACGGTAGGTTCGCCCGCGGTCTTGTATAAAAGAGCGGCTTTTATATCAGACTGTAAATAAACTCTCTGAAAATATTTGATCTTTGGCTTCTGTTGTGGTAGGGTACATATTGGTGTTGAAAAGACGGGTCAACTTAAACGATCTTGAGCCGCCTTATGCGCGAAAAAAGGGGTTTAACGTTGTTCCGCTTTTTGATTCAAATTAACTTTAAGGAGATCTGCGAAACATGCAAGGTAAGGTAAAATGGTTTAACCCGGAGAAAGGCTATGGGTTTATTGAAACCGAGGAAGGCGGAGATGTTTTCGTGCATTATTCCGCAATCCAGAGTGAAGGTTTTAAAACCCTGGAAGAAGGCCAGGAGGTTACCTTTGACGTTGTCGAAGGGAACCGGGGGAAACAAGCGGAAAACGTTGTTCCTCTGTAAACTATCGTAAAGTAGACATTGAAGAGGCATTTCCGAAAACCGGAAATGCCTCTTAATTGTGCAGAGATGTTTGGATTTATGGTTAAACTAATAATAGATCAAATGAATGATCGGTAAAAAGCAGAAAGGTTATTTCAAGATAATGCCCACTTTTTATGAACTAAATTTAAGCCATCCGGTTATCAGGGCTACCATCAATATGGGATTTGAAGAGACCACCCCCATCCAGGAGCTGGCGATTCCACCCGTGCTGGAAGGGCGGGACATCATTGGCCAGGCCCAAACAGGCACCGGCAAGACGGCGGCCTTCGGTATTCCGATGGTTGAAAAAGCAGACCCTTATTCAGGTAAAATTACAGGTCTTGTGATTACCCCAACCAGGGAGCTGGCTGTCCAGGTAGCCGAAGAGCTTAATACGATTGGCCAGTTCAAGGGGGTGCGGGCTTTGCCTGTTTACGGGGGCCAGGATATCAACCGGCAGATCAGGGGGCTGAAAAACAAACCGCAAATTATTGTTGCCACACCCGGCCGCTTGATGGATCATCTTAGAAGAAGAACCATTTGGCTGCAGCATGTGGCGATAGCGGTGCTGGATGAGGCTGACGAGATGCTGAACATGGGGTTTATCGAAGACATTGAAAATATACTGATGTCTGTTCCCAATGAACGCCAGACATTGCTTTTTTCTGCCACTATGCCGAAAGCTATCCAGGATCTGGCCCGCCGGTTTCTGAAGGATCCAGAATTTATCGGTGTAAAGAATAAAGAGGTTACGGTTTCCAATACTGAACAATCCTATGTGCAGGTGCCGGATCGGCAAAAATTTGACCTGCTCTGCCGGTTACTGGATATGCTCTCACCCGAATCAGCCATTGTTTTTGGCAGAACTAAGCGGAGAGTTGATGAGATATTTGATGGTCTCATAAAACGGGGTTACCCGGCGGAGGCGCTTCACGGCGACTTGACTCAGCCAAAACGTGACCGCGTCATGAATAATTTTAAAGAAGGCTATACTGAAATATTGGTGGCCACGGATGTAGCCGCGCGCGGTTTGGATTTCAATGATGTCACCTATGTCTTCAATTTTGACATCCCCCAGGATCCCGACAGCTATGTGCACCGGATTGGCCGTACCGGGCGGGTCGGGAAACCCGGAACCGCAGTGACCTTTGTCACTCCGCGGGAGCTTGGCCACCTTCAATTAATAGAACAGGCGATTAAAAAAAAGATTGCACGCATTCCGATCCCCACGTTAAATGAAGCTCTTGAGGGACAACAGCGCCTGGCTATCGAGAAATTGATGCAGGTTGTCGAGGAAGGAGAGACCCATCAGTATAAAATGCTGGCGGAGGAATTGCTCAATACAGCCGATTCTGTTTCCCTTTTATCGGCAGCGCTAAAGCTGCTCACCAAAGCGCCCGACACAACTCCGGTAATCTTAACTGAAGAGAGACCGTTCAGGCAGAGAAAGAAGTTTAACAAGCATAAATCTACCCGTCCATGGAAGAGCAATCGCAGACAGGTAAAATGCTGAGTTAAACGAGACTTAGGGAAGGGGCTGCCTGTGGCGTTGGCAGTCCCTTTTCAATCTGAACATAAAAATATCACAATGGCAGTAAATCATAGATAAAATGTTCAGCTGGAAGGGGTAAACCTTCACCTGATTTTTCCCACGGTTACAGGATAACAAAAGATTGCATCCTGGCAAGATAATTTCGACGTCATGCAGCGCGGCGACGGCCTGCCGTTCCGGAAACAGCTTGAATTACTGCAAATATCCATGTATAATATGGTTGCTGATGCGGTCCTGATTGATTGGAATGTGTCAGGAAATATGATGATCAATTATTGATCACCTTGGCGTGGAGAGATGGCTGAGTTGGTCGAAGGCGCTCGCCTGGAAAGCGAGTAGACGGGGCAAAACCTCGTCTCGTGGGTTCGAATCCCACTCTCTCCGCCATTTTTTTGATTTGGCCGTGCTAGACGGGGAGGTAGCGGTGCCCTGAACCCGCAATCCGCTGCAGCGGGGTTGAATCCCTGCCCCCGGTTTCGCAGTTTTCAGGGTCAGCACCGGGTAAGTGGTGTTGAAGGCCCGGTCCCGTGCGGCGCAAACTCATGAACCCCGTCAGGTCCGGGAGGAAGCAGCGGTAAATGAGATTTTGCGGGTGCCACGGGGCTGCCGGGTTGGAGCCAACTGCCCGGCCGGCGCCTGGGGGCGGAGATCAAAGGCAGGTGCACGGCCATACATAATTAGCCCCGAAATGGAAGTGTCTTTCTGATGGCTTACCTGAGCCTCTACCGGCGCCTGCGGCCCTTAACTTTTGCCCAGATCACGGGGCAGGACCATGTGACCAGGACTTTAAGTCATGCTCTCTCCCGCGGACAGTTGGCCCATGCTTATCTTTTTTGCGGGCCGCGGGGGACGGGAAAAACCACGACGGCCAAGATCCTCGCCCGCGCGGTTAACTGCCACCGCTATCCGATCCCCGAGCCCTGCGGGGAATGCCCGCCCTGCCGCAATATTGCCGCCGGAGTTTCGCTTGATGTGATCGAGATGGACGCTGCCTCGAACCGCGGCATCGATGAGATCCGGGAGTTGCGGGAGAGAACCCGTTATGCCAGCGGAGAAAGCCGCTACAAGGTTTATATTATCGACGAAGCGCACATGCTCACCAACGAGGCTTGCAATGCCTTTCTGAAAACCCTGGAGGAGCCGCCGCCCGGGGTAATTTTTATCCTGGCGACGACGGATCCTTCTCGTCTTCCCCCGACCGTTGTTTCCCGTTGCCAGCGCTTTGATTTCCACCTGCTAACGGTGGAGCAGATCGGGGAACGGCTCCGGCAGGTGGCCGAAGGTGAAGGGTGGCGCGTCGAGGACGAGGCACTGCGCCTGATGGCCCGCCTGGCCGAGGGCTCCCTGAGAGATGGCCTGGGGCTCCTGGAGCAATGCAGCGCTTACGGGGAAGAGCTGATTTCAGCGGAGCATGTCCGTTCGGTGACCGGGGTTACCCGCGTCGAGACCATCGGCGCCTTGATCGAGGCGCTTGCCGCCGACGACCTGGAAGCCGGGCTGCAAACGCTGCAGGAGATTATCTACAGCGGCCGGGATCTGACGCTGCTGTTGCGGGATCTGACCTTTTTCTTCAGCCGGCTGCTCCTCGGGGGAACCCCGGGCAGGCTGCAGCTCGAGGAAAGCTATTACGGTTTCGAGGCGCTTCTTAAAAAGTACCGGGGCCTCTTTCCCCGTGCCCTTCTTCTCGAGCTGATCGAGCTGCTTCACGGGCTGGCCGGCGAGATGCGTTATGCCCATTACCCGCAGTTTGTCCTGGAGGTGGCCTTGATCAGGATGATGCGCGTGCTGCACCAGGAAGCACGGCAGGCCGGCACACCGGCGCTCCAACCACGGGTTGAACAGCCGCCGGGTAAAAAACCGGCAGAGAAGTCAACCGCGGAGAAGACCGCGCCGTCCCCGCCGGCCAGGCCCGCTGCAAAGCAGTCAGCGGATAAGGAGACAGCCGCCGCCGTCCCGAGAGAGTTTCCCGACAGGGTTAGAGATGAAGACTGGTGGGAGCGGCTCCTGAGAGAGGTCAAGGCGCAGCACAGGGCAACTTACGGGCATCTCAATGCAGCCCACGGGCATGCCCTGGAAGGGAACCGGCTTGTCCTGACATATTACCCCGGTGATTTTGCCGGGGATCGGATCCTCGAGAAAAGCCACCGGCGGATTGTGGAGGAAAGCTGCCGCAAACTGCTGACCCGGCAGATACAGATCAAAGTTCAGTATGAAGGTCAGCCGCCGGAAAGCGGCGCCGGAGAGGAAATGATTGCTCCGGAAAGAGAGTCCCCAAAAAAAGAGGATTCTTACAGCTTTGAAGAGGCGGTAAAGCTCTTTCCCGGAGAAGTTTTTGAGGTATAGTTAAAAAAGGGGGCCTGCAGATGAACGGCGGCATGGGTAAAATCATGAAGCAGTTGCAGAAGGCACAGACACAAATGGCGAAAATGCAGGAGCAGCTCGGAGAAAAGACAGTGCAGAGCAGCAGCGGCGGGGGAGCGGTAAAGGTCGAGGCGAACGGGCATAAAGAGCTGCTGGCGCTGCAAATCGATCCGGAGGTGCTCAGCGAAGAGAACCGCGAGATGCTCGAAGACCTGATCCTGGCGGCGGTCAACGAGGCTTTAAAAAAGGTTGATGAGATGATCAACGCGGAGATGCAGAAACTTACCGGCGGGCTCAACCTGCCGCCGGGGATGTTTTGATCGACGGGGTGATAAAAGGAGCAAACCATCGCCGATGAGCTATCCGGAACCGCTGCAGAAATTAATCGATGAATTTTGCCGTTTCCCGGGTATTGGACCGAAGACGGCCCAGCGTTTATCCTTCTTTCTGTTAAGCCGGCCGCGCGAAGAGGCGGCCGGCCTGGCCAGGGCCATTGTCGAGGCGAAGGATAAACTTCTTTTTTGCTCGCAATGCGGCTGCCTGACCGAGAAGGAGCCCTGCCGTTACTGCAGCGACCCGCGCCGCGAGCAGAAGCTCTTCTGCGTGGTCCAGGAGCCGCGCGATGTCTTGCGGCTGGAGCAGACGGGTCATTACCGCGGCCTCTACCATGTATTGCACGGAGCGCTCTCCCCCCTGGACGGACTGGGCCCCGAAGAGCTCCGCCTCCCGCAGCTGCTGCAGCGGCTCTCTGAAAGAGAAGCCGAAGAGTTGATCGTGGCGACCAACCCGAACGTGGAAGGTGATGCCACCGCCGCCTATATTGCCAGCCTGGTCAAGCCGCTCAATGTCAAAGTGACGCGCATCGCCTTCGGACTTCCCGTAGGTGGAGACCTGGAGTATGCCGACGATCTTACCCTGAGCCGCTCCCTGGAGGGACGGCGGGAGATGTAGCGCCGGTTCCTTAATCGTGAACCTGTGCCTCATCCTCCCAGAGATGGTCGCAGCAGACAGCGCCGTGCACCGGGGCCAGGAAATCCAACCGCTCCAGAATGCAGCGCCCTTCTCGTTGGTATTTGCACTTTTCCTCACATAACAGCTCCCTGCTCTCCATGAAAAACCACCCTTTCCCGATCCGGTTTTCCTTAGTTTATTCAGCTTGAAGCACAATAACCTTTTTACCTGGATGAGCGGGGCATGTCTCGCCTCTACAAGTATACAGCAGCGTTATCTCCGAACCGGCTGCTTTATTTATCAAACAGTTGGGCGTCCGCATAGATCTTCCTCCGAAGGGGATTAATATTTGCAATGATCCCGGCATAGAATTTTTAGGAGGGAGAGCATGTTTAAAAAGTTGGCGGATTTTTTCTTGAACATATCGGCTTACTTTTTCCCCTCGGAAGAAAAGGCGGTTCCGCGGCAGCAGGAAGATTACTTTTTCCTGGTGGAGCAGGCCCGGCGGGAATGGCAGAGCGCCAAGGATAGGTTTGATCAGATCTGCGACCCGGACCTGATTGATCACGCCATCTACAATCTGGAGGCGGCGGAGCGGCGCTATATCTACCTGATTAAAAAGGCCAAGGAAGAGGGGGTTAACCTTTACTCTGCCGCAGATGAAGGGGGTAGTTAAAAATGATCGATGGGCTTGACTGGAACCTGGTAGCAGCGGCAATATTCGGTCTGTTCATACTCTATTTCCTCTCGCGGATTTTCTTCAAACCTTTGAAGCTGCTTCTGCGGGTGCTGCTCTGGACAATCCTGGGCGGGGCCGTGATCTACCTGTATAATTTTGCCGGGGCGCTTTGGGGGCTGGCCATCGGGCTTAATGTCATCAGCGCCTTTGTCGTCGGGGTGATGGGGCTGCCCGGCCTGGGGGCTCTGATTGGGCTGAAATATCTTTTCAGCTAACCGCCGTCGTTTCCGCTTATTGTTCTGAAGTCAGGGGCGCCGCCCTGACTTTTCTTTATGTATTTTATCTATCAAACGGGAAAAAATCAAAAAAGCAGCATCTTTCAAGAAGAGGCGATCTGACTTCATGGAGAAAGCAGTAGCAGAAGAGCGCAGCGCCTTCATGACCGGGAACGAGGTTGTCGCCCGGGCGGCGCTGGCTGCCGGGGCGGACTACATGTTCGGCTATCCGATCACGCCGCAAAACGAGATCATGCATCACTGGCGCAGGCTGGCGCCCCAGCAAGGGCGGGGCTTCATGCAGACCGAGGACGAGCTCTCCGCCGGCTTTACCACGATCGGGGCGATCATCAGCGGGAAGGCGGCTTTTTCAGCCACCGCCGGGCCGGGTACGGTTCTCTTCCAGGAGCCGCTCTCCATGGCCGAGATGATGCGCCTGCCGGTGGTGGTGGCCGTGCAGCAGCGCGGCGGCCCTTCCACGGCCACGGTGATCTACTCGCAGCAGGAGCTTAATCTGACCTGCTTCGGCGGCAACGGGGAGGGGCTCCGCCTGGT
>CAZPET010000056.1:0-8854 GCA_964585625.1 uncultured Syntrophomonadaceae bacterium | reverse complement strand
CCCTGGGCCTGGCCACGGGAGTGATCGCTACAGCGATCAACTCCATGGGCGGCCTCCTGCCCAAAGGGCCGGTCGGTTTCCTGGCCCTGGCCATTCTTCTTGCCGGGGGGCATCTTTTCAATTTGCTGATCAGCGGGCTCGGTTCGTATGTGCATACCAGCCGGCTCCAGTATATCGAATATTTCGGGAAGTTTTTTGACGGCGGCGGGAAAGCCTTCCGTCCTTTTGCCGTGGATACAACTTATGTACAGGTGGAAGAAGGGGAAGCGCCGGCAGGCGCCGCCTGATTTGACTAAAACTTTTCGGTAGAGAAAAAGGAGGATGTTTTCATGACAGGAATTGTGATCGCGCTTTTGGGTGCCGCCCTGGCGGTAGTTCTGCCGGGCATCGGTTCCGCTTTGGGGGTTGGTTTGGTCGGGCAGTCTGCCGCCGGTGTGGTTACCGAGGACCCCGACAAGTTTGGCCAGACGCTGCTGCTGCAGGCTCTGCCGGGAACACAGGGGATCTACGGTCTCCTGACCGGTTTCCTGATCATGCAGCGGGTAGGTGTAATCGGAGGCAACCTTCTTGACCTGACCACGGGGCAGGGCCTTACTGTTTTGATGGCTGCAGCTCCGATAGCCCTGGTGGGTCTTCTCTCCGCCATCTACCAGGGGCAGGCCGCCGCAGCCGGAATTGGGCTGATCGCCAAGCGTCCCGAGGAGCTGGGAAAAGCGATTATCTATGCCGTAATGGTGGAAACCTATGCCGTTCTTTCACTGCTCGCCTCCATCATGTTGCTTTTCGGGCTTTCGCTGTAAGGAGTGCTGCAGATGAGCGCGGGAGCGGAGAGGATTATAGAGCACATTCTGGATGATGCAAAAGCGAAAGCAGCGGAGATTAAAGCCGAAGCGGCGCTGAAGTCCCGGGAGGCTGCCGGTGAGGCGCAGAAAGAGGCCGTCCGCCGTCAGGAGCAGATTCTGGCCCGGGCCCGCGACGAAGCGGCCGAGCGGAAACGCCGCATCCTTGGAGCGGCTCAGCTCGATGCGCGTAAAGATAAACTTGCGGTGAAGCAGGAGCTTATTGCCGCCGCCTTCAAGCAATCGCTGGAGGAGCTTTGCGCAGTCGATGACCGGAGCTACAGTTCCATTCTGCAGAGGATGCTTCTGGCTGCGGTTGAAACCGGAACCGAAACGGTGTTTATCTCGGAAAAAGACCGGGCCCGGATCCCGGAGAGCTTTTGGGCAGATTTAAATTGCGCTCTGGAAAAGGCGGGAAAAAAGGGCGGGTTGATCCTGGCCGAAGAAACCCGGCAAATTCAAGGCGGTTTTATTCTGCAGTCCGGCGGAGTGGAGATCAACTGCTCCTTTAAAGCTCTGCTGGAGGCGCAAAGAGACGAGCTTGAGCCGGAGGTGGCCGGGATTCTCTTTGCGTAAAATATGGGGAGCTTTTTTCTCCATGAAAGGAGAACCAACAGGCAGATGCCGGTAAGTGATACCAGTTACGCATACGCTTACGCTGTCGGAAGGATCCGCGCAATGGAGACGCGCCTGATCGACAGGAGTAAACTGAACCGGATGATCGAGGCCCCTTCGCCCGATGAAGTCTTAAAAATACTGGCTGAAACTGATTACGCCACCGCTGTGGCGGGTCTGGAAAGCTACCACGATTTTGAAACCGTGCTCAGCGAAGAAATCAGCCGCACCTTCAAGGAACTGCAAAACATGAGCCCCCGGCCGGAGATAATTGAGATCCTGATGCTGCGGTTCGATGTTCACAACCTGAAGGTGTTGTTCAAGGCGAAGTATCTGGAGATCAAGGCGGAACTACTTTTATCTTCGGGGACACTGCCTCTTCCGAAGCTGCAGGAGGCGGTGGCCGCGCTTGACTTCCGTGAAGTTCCACCCCGGCTGCGTCCGGTTGCTGAACAGATCGCCGGGGAGTTTGAGATCAACCGGGATTCCCAGTTGATTGACCTGATCCTGGACCGCTTTTTGTTCACCGAGTTGATTTATGCCTCCCGCGAGGTCCGCTCGGTGTTTTTAGAAGAGTTTTTCCAGAAACAGATAGATTTAACGAACATCAAAACCTTTATCCGGGTGCAGCGGATCGGCCGGGACCGGGAGTTTTTGAAAAAAGTGCTGCTGCCGCACGGCCGGCTGGCACCGGAACTTTTTACCGGGCTTCTCGGCGATTCCCTGGATACACTGGTCAGGGAGCTGGCCATGAGCGCATACGGGCCCCTGGTTGAAGAAGGGGTTCGGGAGTGGCTTGATCATAAATCCCTGGCGCGCCTTGAAAAGCTGGCGGATGATTTCATCACCGCCTTTTTGCAGCGCGGCAAGCAGACTCCATTCGGGCTGGAAGCGCTGATCGGCTACCTCTGGGCCAAGGAGATCGAGATCAAAAATATCCGCCTGATCATGGTTGGCAAGATCAACAAGCTGCCGAACGAAGCAATCAGGGAGAGAATACGTCATGTCTACCTATAAAATTGCCGTTGTTGGAGACAAGGATTCCATTCTCGGTTTCAAGACTCTCGGTGCAACCGCTTTTCCGGCTACCGATCCCGAGAAGGCGCTGCAAATATTTAGACGGCTGGTCGCCGAGGATTACGGGGTTATTTTTGTTACCGAAGAGCTGGCCCGGGATCTCCAGGAGCCGATCACCGAGCTGAACCGGCGCTTTCTGCCGGCGGTTATTCCGATCCCCAACAGCAGGGGGACGCTGGGGATCGGGATGAAAGCTATCCGGAAAAATGTAGAAAAAGCAATCGGAGCCGATATTTTCTTGAGGAAAGAAGGGTGATATCTTGGAAGTTGGCAGGATTATCAAAGTTTCCGGCCCCCTGGTTGTGGCTGAAAATATGGCAGAAGCCCGGATGTACGACATGGTCCGGGTCAGCGAGGAGCGCCTGCTCGGGGAGATCATTGAACTGCGCGGGGATCGGGCTTCGGTCCAGGTTTACGAGGAGACCGAGGGACTCGGGCCGGGGGAGCCTGTTTATAATACCGGTGTTCCGCTGAGCGTGGAGCTGGGCCCCGGGTTGATTGAAGCAATTTTTGACGGGGTGCAGCGTCCCTTGAACGTGATCCGCGAGCAGGTGGGTGATTATATCACTCGCGGGGTGGAGGTCTCTCCCCTGGATCGCTCGCGCAAGTGGTCCTTTGTCCCCCGGATGAAGGTGGGCGATACGGTCGAAGCCGGCGATATTATCGGCACGGTGCAGGAGACCACCATCGTGGAGCACCGGATCATGGTCCCGCCGGAGCTGGCCGCGGGTAAGATCCTGGAAATCAAAGAAGGGGAGTTCACCATTGACGAGGTCGTCGCCAGGATCGAGACCGCCGAAGGGATCGTCGATTTGACCATGGTCCAGAAGTGGCCCATCCGGCAAGGCCGGCCTTACCGGGAAAAACTGGGCCCCTATCTCCCGATGATAACCGGGCAGCGGATCATTGACACATTCTTCCCTGTGGCCAAGGGGGGAACGGCCTGCATCCCCGGGCCTTTCGGCAGCGGGAAGACGGTGACCCAGCACCAGCTGGCCAAGTGGGCCGATGCCGAAATAGTCGTCTATATAGGCTGCGGCGAGCGGGGAAACGAGATGACCGACGTGCTCATGGAGTTCCCCGAGCTGAAAGACCCCGCATCGGGCGAGCCGCTGATGAAACGGACAGTTTTGATTGCCAACACTTCGAATATGCCGGTGGCGGCGCGGGAGGCGTCGATCTATACAGGGATTACCATCGCCGAGTATTTCCGGGACATGGGCTACAGCGTCGCCCTGATGGCCGACTCCACCTCGCGGTGGGCCGAAGCGCTGCGCGAGATGTCGGGGCGGCTGGAGGAGATGCCCGGTGAAGAAGGATATCCCGCTTACCTCGGCTCGCGCCTGGCCGAGTTTTACGAGCGCTCCGGCCGGACGATCTCGCTGGGCAGCGACAGGCGGGAAGGGGCGCTTACCGTGGTCGGAGCTGTTTCACCGCCCGGGGGTGACCTCTCGGAACCGGTATCCCAGGCCACCCTGCGCATCGCCAAGGTTTTTTGGGGCCTTGATGCGGCCCTGGCTTACCGGAGGCATTTCCCGGCGATCAACTGGCTTTTGAGTTATTCTCTCTACCTCGATAACGTGGCCTCCTATTTCCGGGAGACGATCGGGGAGAAGTGGAACGAGATGCGCCGCGAGGCAATGCGCCTCCTGCAGGAGGAGGCGGAGCTGGAGGAGATCGTTCGCCTGGTCGGCATCGATGCCCTCTCGGCCCGCGAACGGCTTACCCTCGAGACGGCCAAATCAATCCGCGAGGATTTTCTGCACCAGAACGCGACCCACGAGGTCGACACGTACAGCTCTCTGCAGAAGCAGTTCCGGATGCTTGACCTGATCCTTACTTTTCATCACGAGGCAATCAGGGCCCTGGAAAAAGGGCTGCTGGAGTTTGATCTGGATAAGCTTTTTACCCTGCCGGTGCGCGAAAGGATCGCCCGGGCCAAGTATATGCCGGAAGAAAATCTGGCCGAACTGGATGAGATCAACCGGACCATCAAAGAGCAGGTCTCGGCATTGATCGGCGAGGGAGGCGAAGACGATGCTTAAAGAATATATGACGGTGGCCGAAGTCTCGGGGCCGCTGATGCTTGTGGAAAAAGTTGCCGGGGTAAAATATGGCGAACTGACCGAGATCGAGATGCCCGGCGGGGCGGTACGGCGCGGGCAGGTTCTAGAGGTGGACGGGGACAGGGCGCTGGTGCAGATCTTTGAGGGTTCGACCGGGATCAATGTGCGCTCCGCCAGGGTCCGTTTCCTGGGCCGGGGGATCGAACTTCCGGTTTCGCCCGATATGCTCGGCCGTGTTTTCAGTGGACTCGGTCTACCCCGCGACAACGGGCCTAGAATCATTCCCGAAAAGAGGCTGGATATTAACGGTTTTCCGATAAACCCTTATGCCCGCAACTACCCGTCGGAATTTATTCAGACCGGGGTCTCGGCGATCGACGGAATGAACACGATGGTGCGGGGGCAGAAACTGCCGATCTTCTCCAGCTCCGGCCTCCCCCATTCGCGTTTGGCGGCGCAGATTGCCCGCCAGGCGAAGGTGCTGGAGGGGGAAACCAGGTTTGCCGTGGTCTTTGCGGCAATGGGGATTACTTTTGAAGAGGCGGACTATTTTATCACCGACTTCCGGCGCACCGGGGCCATCGAGCGGACGATCCTCTTTATCAACCTCGCCGACGATCCGGCGATCGAGAGGATTGCTACACCGCGGATGGCGCTGACGGCTGCGGAATACCTTGCTTTTGAACAGGGGATGCACGTCCTGGTTATCCTCACGGATATGACCAACTACGCCGAGGCGCTGCGCGAGATCTCGGCGGCCCGCAAAGAGGTACCCGGACGGCGCGGCTATCCCGGCTATCTCTATACCGACCTCTCCTCGATTTACGAGCGCGCCGGCAGGATTATCGGCCGGGAAGGCTCGATCACCCAGCTGCCCATCCTGACCATGCCCGAGGATGACAAGACACACCCCATTCCCGACCTGACCGGCTATATCACCGAAGGGCAGATCATCTTGAGCCAGGAGTTGCACCGCAAGGGGATTTACCCGCCGATCGACGTCCTCCCTTCGCTCTCGCGGCTGAAGGACAAGGGCATCGGCAGCGGCAAAACCAGGGAGGATCACAGCGACACCCTCAATCAGCTATACGCGGCTTATGCGCGGGGCAAGGAGGCCAAAGAGCTGGCGGCAATATTGGGCGAGGCTGCCCTTTCCGAGGCTGACAAGAGATTTTCGGTTTTCGCAGACGAATTTGAAAGCCGCTATGTCCGCCAGGGTGAGGAAGAAGACAGGACCATCGAACAGACCCTGGACCTGGCCTGGGAACTCCTGGCGCTGCTGCCGAGAGTGGAATTGAAGCGAGTGCGCGACGAATTCTTGGAGAAGTATCTGCCGGCCCGGGAGGAGGATTAAGCCTATGGAGATCCGGATCAACCCTACCCGCATGGAGCTGAACCGTCTCAAGAAGAGGCTGAAGATGGCCGAACGGGGCCACAAGCTGCTCAAGGATAAGCGGGATGAGCTGGTCCGCCAGTTTTTGATCCTGGTCCGGCAGAACAAGGAGCTGCGGGAGCGTGTTGAAGAGGAGCTCTCGGCTGCTTTCGCCAAGTTCTTGCTGGCGCGGGCGGCCATGCCGGCAGAGGCGCTCGAAGAGGCGTTGATGTACCCGACGCGGCGGCTGGAGCTGCAGGTTGGCAAGAAGAATATCATGAGTGTCTATACGCCGCGCTTCCAATGGGAAGAGCAGACAACCGGCTCCGGGGAAGAAGGAAATATCTACCCGTACGGTTTTGTCGACACCTCCGCCGAGCTGGATGTTTCCATCGAAACTCTGGCCGGGATCATGGATCAGCTGCTGGAGCTGGCTGAAACGGAGAAGGCGGTCCAGCTGCTGGCGGATGAGATCGAGAAGACGAGGCGCCGGGTCAATGCGCTGGAACATGTGATGATCCCGCGCATGGAGGAGACGATCCGCTATATCACGATGAAGCTCGATGAAAACGAGCGGGGCGCTTTAACCCGCCTGATGAAAATCAAGGATGTTGTCCGGGCGAAAGTATAGCACCTTTTGATTGGGATAATCCAGGGGCACCGGGGCCATAATATCCCTTAGTTTCCTGCAGAAGGGAGGCGGCTCCCGGTGCCCCTGCGTACTTCTATTTTTACTTTCCTGCTAATGTTGATGTTAAATTTGCCCTTTCATGAGGCGGAAATGAAAAAAGAGCCGTGGTTTGAATTGGAAAAAGGATTAAAGCTTTGCGGTGTTGAAAATATCTTTTACCGAAGCTCTTGCTTCATCAGCGTGAGTGAGCGGGAGCGGGTTCTTTCCTCCGGGATTGGCCCGCTGCATAACGGTTTGCCGGAGCCGCCGGACTGCGGCTGGTCAATGCAGCCCGGCTATGAAAACGAAGAAATTCTGCTTCAGATCTATGGCGGTGACCGGCAGGAGTGCGGTGAGCTGTGGCAGCGGTTGGAAGCGGTTGTTGGCCGCCGCGTGGCAAACAGCGCCCGGACCTGGAGCGTGGAGGCGTACCAGAGCGGCGATCATGATCTGACTATGCTGGGGGTTGAACTGGTCAATGCCCTCGGCGGCTGCTTGCAGAGCACCCATGTTAATTCCAGGATGGTGCAGCTGCTGGCTTACCTTCCCTGGGCCGGAGAAGGATTGCCTCTGGCTGAAGGACCGGTCAACCTTCAGCTGGAACTTTACAGGATTGCCGGCACGGATAAGGTTAGAATTCGTCTGGGCATACCGGTATTGCATTCCATGGTCTTTTAAAATAGCTTTTTGGAAAGGAACAGCATCATGGATCGGCTTTTAATCCGGGGGGGGGTTCCCCTGCGGGGGAAAATTCAGGTCAACGGTTCAAAAAATGCCTGCCTCCCCATAATTGCATCTACACTTCTTACCCGTGACACTACGATTATTGAAGAGGTCCCCGATCTTCTCGATGTCCGCACGATGATTGCAGTCCTGGAAGGTCTGGGGGCCGCCGTCGACTACCGGCAGGAGCAGGGACTCCTGCGTATAAATTCCGGTGATCTGTCAAAGACGGCGCTGCCCGCTGACCTGGTCGGCCGGATGAGAGCATCTTTCCTGGTTTTGGGGCCTTTGCTTGCCCGGAAAAAGGTGGTCCGGCTTCCCTTGCCGGGCGGCTGTGCCATCGGCACACGGCCGGTTGACCTGCACCTGAAAGGTCTTGCGGCCATGGGAGCGCAGTTTTCTATCGCCAACGGCTGTGTTGAGGGGATCACCGGCGGTTTGCAGGGAGCGCGGATCTATCTCGACTTCCCCAGTGTCGGCGCCACGGAAAATATTATCATGGCGGCAACGCTGGCCCGCGGGACGACAATTCTGGAAAACGCGGCTACCGAGCCGGAGATCGTAGACCTGGCCAACTGCCTGAACAGCATGGGGGCACAGGTCGTCGGCGCCGGAACGGCGCGGATCCGGATCGAGGGAGTATCCCGGCTGGGCGGCACCCGCCATGCGGTCATTCCGGACCGGATCGAGGCGGGGACGCTGCTTCTGGCCGGCGTGATCACCGGAGGAGACCTGACCGTGGAGCATGTTTTACCGGATCACCTGAAATCTCTCCTGGCCAAAATGACAGAGGCGGGCGCTTTTGTCGAGGAGGTCGGCCCCACCGCCATAAGAGCCGCCGCCAATGGACGGACCGCGGCGGTTGATCTAAAAACAATGCCTTACCCGGGCTTTTCCACCGATCTGCAGCCACAGTTTATGACCCTGCTGGCCCTCTCCGGCGGCACCTCCATGGTCATCGAAACGGTTTTTGAAAACCGGTTCCGTCATATCGAAAGCTTGAACAGAATGGGGGCGCAGATACAGGTAGAGGGGCGCCACGCAATTGTCCAGGGCCGGCCCTATCTTACCGGGGCTCCCGTGGTCGCGCCGGATCTCAGGGGCGCTGCAGCGCTGCTGCTGGCGGCACTGGCGGCGCGCGGGGAAACGGAGCTCTTTGCGGTGCACCATCTCTGGCGCGGTCACAGCCGGCTTGAAGAAAGGCTGAGTTTGCTGGGCGCACAAATCGAGCGCGTGGCTGAGGAACCGGAGGGGGCCATAAAAACAGGGAGTTAAAGTTTCCCGGAATTTCCGTCTCCTTGCTCATTCTATCCAAAGATATCCCATCATTTAAAGAAGTGTCATAAAAGAGGGACAGGTTTCATATAGATTGGGTGAAATCTGCAAGCTGGAGGGTTCTGATGACCCGCAAAGCCGCCCTGCTTTTTTTTTCCATTGCCCTGGTGGTAATCTTTCTGCCCGCCGCAGTAGTCTCTTTAGGGCACCGTTACGA
>CAZPET010000055.1:0-8956 GCA_964585625.1 uncultured Syntrophomonadaceae bacterium | reverse complement strand
TATAATTGTAATGGATCCTGATACAGGGAAATTTTATCAGCCAAGGCTTTAATGCGCAATACTGATTTTGGCGGGTTACCATAGAGCTCAGGAGAAGGTCACATTCCCCGTGTTGACCGATCACACCTGACTTGTTAGCCGTAGCCTGTTTTACCGGAACATGGTAAAATGTATTTATCGCGATATGGGGGGTGCATCGATGGAAATAACGCTCAGTCTCCTGATCGGTATCGGGCTCAGCGCCACGTGTGGTTTCAGAGTATTTGTCCCCTTTTTGATTGTCAGTGTCGCCTCGTTGACCGGCCACCTGGAGCTGTCGCCTGCTTTTTCCTGGATCGCTTCCTACCCGGCTTTGATCACTTTCGGAACGGCCACTGTTCTCGAAATCATCGCTTACTTTGTACCTTACGTGGACAATCTGCTGGCCGCGGTCAGCACACCGGCTGCAGTTATTGCCGGCTCGGTAGTTACCGCCTCCGTGTTCTACGAGGTGGGCCCTTATTTCAGCTGGGCGGTGGCCATTATCGCCGGGGGCGGTTCAGCCATCGCCGGAAAGACCGCCAGCGCCGCTGTCCACGCCGGATCGACGGCGGCTTCCGGCGGCGCCGCCAATCCTGCCGTCTCATTTTTCGAAACACTGTGGAGCTGGTTCCTGGGGATTCTTTCCGTGGTCGTCCCGCTGATGGTCATCCTTTTCCTGCTTCTCATGGTCCTGTTCACGATAAAAATATATAGAACATTCAGGCGGCCTGGAAATAATAAGCCCCCGGAAACGATGGATACCGCCTGAATCTCAACAACCCCCGGATATTAACGGCCTGCCGCCAACCCGGGCGCGGCAGGCCGTCTCAAATCCAAATAAACCCGCCTTTTTTATTTGCGTGCTTTTGTTTTGCCTCACCGATCGCCTAACTTCGGTTCATCCTGGAGACAGTGGCCCGGATGCGGCGGCGCAATTTACGCTCCAGATCGATGCCATCATGGTAAATAATGAAATTGAAGTCTTTCACATCAAAATGGATATCCCGGGCTGAATTGGCCAGGTGGATGACCTCTTTTTCAAGGGCATGGGCGACACCGAGTTCGTAGTAGCAGTTTGGCCTGGCTTCGGTAACATCGGCAATAATAAAGCGGGCTTCACGAATATTCTTGAGAATGCGATCTCTGATGCTGCCGTTGAATTCCTGCTCATCAACCCGCTCACAGCGGCAATCGAAATCCTCCACCACGGGCTTAATGGTCTGCTCGTAAAGTTCCTGCAGCAGCGGGTTTCCCGACAGCGTCATGATCACAAAACAGAAGCAGTCGGCAGCAATCACCATAGCCCCCTTTCCGGTAATATGTACCATCATATGATCAATGAATAAAATATTGACTCCGGTTATATCAAGAAAAATGCCTGTTGCCGCAGGAGGAAACAGGTGACAGGAGTCAAGGTATCCCGTCAAGGTGACAGTAGACTCTGTCCTATTGCTCGAGGTAGTAGCATCGCTCGATCTTTTCATTTTTGTTTCCGCCAAATTCGACCAGGATGCGCAGCTGTTTAAGTATACAATCAGGTTCGGCGACAGCAGCTCCGATGATCACTTCATCGATAACCGTGCAGTCAATCTGGGGGAAGAGTCGCTGCACAATTTTTTCCGGTTCGGCGACGGTAAAATATGCAGTTTGACAGGTGATTTCCCCGAGATTGATCGCCTCTCCCATGACCGCATCGCGAAAGCAATCTTTTCGTTCTTGCAACAGTTCCAGCGGGGTGATCAAAAAACCGGCCAAACCCTGCAGCCCAAGATTTTCAGCCTTATCCCACTCCGGAGCCTCTTGCTGTTTCATGAGAAGCAGGTTATCTTTGGACAATATCTCAAGCTCATAGTCGGGCAGAATGCCGCTCAGCTGATCGCCGTTTTCTACCCGTCCCTGGAATGACAGTTCGTATCCGGGAGCTTTTTCAATAATGATCAGATCATAATTCTTAAGCTGCTCCATTTGAATTAGCGTCTTTTCCAGCAGTTTCGTCCCGCGGGACCGGTTTGCCGGCAGGATCAAGATGACCGAGCAGAGGAGGAGCGCCGTTAGCGCAACACCCGCCGCCATCATCCCGGCCTGCCTTTTTAATCGGGTTGTCCTGCTCATGTACGAGCCCGCCTCCTTCCGTCATAAAAATCACATCTATGTATATGCCTGAAAGAGGCAGGCTATGAGGGGAGGTGTCAGCTTTCCCGGCCCTGCCCTTTGATTACGGCAACGGGCAGCAGCCGGGCCACCCTCCGGGTAAAACCAATTTCGGTAAAGGTGTCGATCACCGCTTCGATATCCTTGTATGCCTGCGGCGCCTCATCGAGATAGGCCCGGTAGTTGCGGCCGAGGACCATGATCTCTCCGAGAGATTTCCGCAGCTCTTCCACTTCAATCTCGCGCCGCGCCGCCCCCCTCGAAAGCAGTCGGCCGGCACCGTGGTTCACGGAATAAAAGGTTCGCTCCACTTTCGGTTCGGCCACGATCACATACGAGGCCGTCCCCATGCTGCCGGGAATCAAGGCCGGGTGGCCGAGTTCACGGTAAAGCGGCGGGTTGTTTGGGTGGCCGGGAGGCAGCGCCCTGGTGGCGCCTTTGCGGTGAATGAGCAGCCGCTTACCCCCCACCTGTTCAAACTTCGCAATGTTGTGAGCAACATCGTAGACCAGGCCTAAATCGTAATCGCAATCATCTCCGCCGAGCACCGCGCTAAAAGCCTGGCGGACATCGTGGGTAATCCACTGGCGGTTGCAGAAAGCGAAGTTTACGGCACAGGCCATCGCCGCCAGGTAGCGCTGCCCCTCCGCAGACTTGATCGGGACTGCCGCCAGCCCTTTCGTGGGAATTTCCAGCTTCATTTTGGCCGCCGCTTTCAGCATCAGCGCGGTAAAATCGGTGCAGATCTGGTGCCCGAAACCGCGGCTACCGGTATGGATCAGCACCGTCAGCTGCCCTTCTCCCAGCCCCAGCTTCGCGGCCGCCTCTGGATCAAAGATCCGGTCGACCACTCCCAATTCGATGAAATGGTTGCCTCCGCCGATGGTCGACAGCTGGGCGCCGCGCGCCACCGCCTCGGAGCTGACCGCTGCCGGGTCGGCTCCGGCCAGGGCGCCTCTTTCTTCAATACATTCCAGATCACCTGGCCGGCCGAAACCACGTTCGATCAAGAAAGGAACACCGTCAACCAGGTACCTTGAGAAATCTTTTCGCACCAGATCGGGGCGGCGGCTCTTCTTCCCCACTCCGGTGGGAACCCGCTCCACAATGGCATTGATCAGGCTGCGCAGCAGAGGCTTGTCCAGGGATTTAGCCTCCAGGTTGGTGCGCAAAAGCCGTACGCCGCAGTTGATATCCATCCCCACGGCTCCTGCGGAGACGACTCCATCGGCTGCATCCACCGCCATGACTCCGCCGATGGGCAGCCCGAAACCGGTATGGATATCGGGCATCCCCACCACCGGCTCCACCACGCCCGGCAGGGCGGCGGCATCGGCCAGCTGCTGCAGCGCTTCAGCTTCGTCAAAAGAGCGCTTCAGCGCCTTGTTCAGGTAGACCACCGCATCAACCCGCATCTTGCCCCGCCGGTGGATCCGGTAGCAGTTGGCACTGTCCCGCTCCAAAAGAGACATTGAACCACTCCTTGATACTATATTCTGATGTCACAATGGAATAATTAACCTTGAAAATGAGCTATTTTACCGGTTATTCATCTTGATGCGGGCTACCATCTTTTTCAGTTCCGGAATGATCGCGTCGTTGGTCAGATCAAAATGGACCGGCGTTATCGAGATATAACCGTCGCGGACCGCCCGCACATCGCTGTTCTCCGCTTCGTCCCCCTCGACCAGATCCCCGGCCAGCCAGTAGTAGATCATGCCGCGCGGGTCGGTGCGCCGGTCAAAACTGTTACGGTAGCGCCGTGTGCCGAGGCGGGTGACGCTGGCTCCTTTGATCGCGGTACCGCCCGGCGGGACATTGATGTTCAGCAGGGTTCCTTCAGGAAGCCCTTCGGCAACCAGGCGCGGAATCAGCTCGCGGACAAATTCAGCGGCAAAGATGAAATCCTCGCTCTTTCCTCCCTCGGTAAGAGAAACCGCCACCGCGGGGATACCGAGGATGATCCCCTCCACGGCAGCGGAGACCGTGCCCGAATAGAGCACATCGGTGCCCAGGTTGCTGCCGCGGTTGATTCCTGAAATGATCAGATCGGGCTTCTCTTCGAGGAGCGCCTCCACGGCGATCTTGACGCAGTCGGAAGGGGTTCCGTTTACCGCCCAACCGGTCAGGGCGGGATTATGCAGAAAATGCGCCTGCTCTACCCGCAGCGGCCGGTGCATGGTTATGGCATGCCCGACAGCGCTGCGCTCGTGATCCGGAGCAATGATCGTCAGGCTGTAGCAGCCGCTTTCGAATAGGACCTGGCTGAGCAGCTGGATCCCTTCGGCATAGATGCCGTCATCGTTTGTGATCAATAAGTTTACCGACATTACCGCGCTCTCTGAATGCTCCTTCCTGTAAGTCTCTCCGCACGGCGGGTGCACTCGCTGATAATTTTCTCCTCGTCAAGCGCGCTGAGGCGGCCATCCTCGACCAGAAGCTCACCGTCAACAACAACGAAGCGGGTATCTGCCGCCGCCGCCGCATAGACCACGTGAGCCAGCGGATCAAAGAGCGGCGTCGCCTGCGGCGCCTTCAGATTGAAGGCGATCAGATCGGCCTTGAAGCCTTCTTTCAAGATCCCCACCTCTGAGAGCCCGAGCAGGGCGGCCCCGCTGACAGTGGCCATCTGCAGCGCTCTCTTAGCCGGAATCAAAGTAGGCTCACGGGCGCTTCCCTTGGCCAGCAGCGCCGCCAGGCGCATCTCTTCGAGCAGGTCAAGATTGTTATTGCTCGACGCGCCGTCGGTCCCCAGCCCCACCGGGACCCCGGCGTCGATAAGCCTCGACGCAGGGGCGATCCCGCTGCCGAGCTTCAGGTTGCTGCCCGGGTTGTGGGCCACCCCCACCTTCTTATCCGCCAGGATGTCGATATCTTCATCGCTCAGGTGAACGCAGTGGGCGGCGATGACGCGTCGCTCAAAGAGACCCAGCCGGTGAAGATGCTCCACCGGCGTGCAGCCGTAGTCGCGCCGGCACTCTGCCACCTCTCGCGCGGTCTCGGCAACATGAATCTGCAGCGCGCTCTCCGTCCTATCCGCTTCATCCATAACCCGGCGCAGAAATTCGGGCGGACAGGTATAGGGCGCGTGCGGCGCGTAGGTGACGCTGATGCGCCCCCCGGCGGCCCCGTGCCAGTTGCGCTGAAAGGTGACCGCTTCCTGCAGCGCCTCATCTCCCCCGCCTCCGAGCCCGATCAGTCCGCGCGAAAGCACCGCGCGGATTTTACTTTCAGCCGCCGCCTCGGCGGCCCGCTCCATGAAGAAATACATATCGGTAAAGGTGGTCGTGCCGCCTTTGAGCATCTCGGCGATGGCCAGCAGCGTCCCCCAGTAAATATCGTCTCCGTTCAGATTATCTTCAACCGGCCAGATCTTCTCTTCGAGCCACTCCTGCAGCGGCAGGTCGTCGGCATAGCCCCGCAGCAGGGTCATTGCGGCGTGGCCGTGCGTATTGACCAGCCCGGGCATGAGCAGCAGATCGCGGCCCTCGATCACCCGCTCCGCCCGGCTCCGTTCGATCCCCCCCGTCTTCTCGCTGACAGCGGCGATGCGGTCGCCTTCAATGAGCAGGTCCCCGGAAAAATAGTCAGGCCTCTCCTCATCCATCGCGATGATGCAAGCACCGGTAAAAAGGGTCTTTCCCATATCATCCTTCCCCCTTCGCCATAAGATTCGCCAATCCGGTCCGGCCGGGCCGGTGGAGGACACCGCGCTCGGTAATTATTGCACTGATCAGCCCCGCCGGGGTGACATCGAAAGCCGGGTTCAGGGCATCAATTCCGGCAGGGGCGATGGCCTGCCCGTTAAGCGTGGTCACCTCTGCAGGATCGCGCTCTTCAATGACAATTCCCCCTCCATCCTTCACGGAGAGGTCGACCGTGGAGCAGGGTGCGGCGATGTAAAAAGGAATCCCGTGCCGCTGCGCCAGCACGGCAAGCGTATAGGTGCCGATCTTGTTGGCCGTGTCCCCGTTCGCCGCGATGCGGTCGGCGCCGGTGATGACCAGGTCGACCTTGCCGGCAGCCATCAGGTAACCGGCGCAGCTGTCGGTAACCAGGGTGGCGGGGATCTTCTCATGGTGCAGCTCCAGGGCGGTGAGACGGGCCCCCTGCAGCAGCGGCCTGGTCTCATCGACATAGACATGCAGCCGCTTCCCCGCGGCGGCGGCGGCGCGGATCACCCCCAGGGCGGTGCCGTAACCGGCGGTGGCCAGGGCGCCGGCATTGCAGTGGGTCAGGATGGACGCCCCGTCGGGGATGAGCGGCTCACCAAAAGCCCCGATCCGCCGGTTGGCGGAGATATCTTCGTCTAGCAGCGCCAGGGCTTCTTCTTCAAGCGCCGCCATGACCTCTTCGGTGGACGCTCCGGCGGCGCCTTCTATGCGGCGCACCATCCGGCGCAGCGCCCAGTGAAGGTTTACCGCGGTGGGTCGGGCGTTCCGCAGGGTCTCTGCGGACTTCTCCAGCCGCTCTCGCATTTCAGCCGGCCCGAGCCCCGCTGCGTTGAGCTCCCTCGCCGCCAGAACCATCCCGAAAGCGGCGCTGATGCCGATGGCCGGCGCGCCGCGCACAACCATCTCCTTGATCGCTTTTGCCACGTCTTTCGCGGTGCCGCACTCGAGGTAACGAATCTTTCCCGGAAGAAGCCGCTGGTCAAGCAAAAATAGGCGGCCCTTTTCCCAGTAGAGGGTCCGCAGCGGCTCAGGGCCCATCGCACTCCGCCTCCCGCTCCGGAGGCCAGGGCCCGGCGCTCAAAGAACAGCCGCAGGATCTTGACGCCTCAATCTCCACGGCAGCCTCCATCAGCAGCCGGTCCAGCGAATCCTTGCCCCGCGCCATCTCTTCAAGAACTTCCTGGTGGCTCAGCGATGCAGCCGAGATGCCGGCGGCAAAATTTGAAACCAGCGCAATGGTGGCATAGCAGAGACCGGCCTCCCGCGCCAGGACCACCTCGGGCACGTTGGTCATTCCCACAAGGTCACCGCCCCAGTGAGCAAACATCTTTATCTCCGCCGGGGTCTCAAAGCGGGGCCCTTCCGCGCAGAGATAGCAGCCCCCGTCAACGAGCGGCTCCCCGAGCGTCCGGCCGGCCCGCAGGATAGCCCGGCGAATCTCCGGGCAATAGGGCACGGTCAGGTCCACATGGACCACTCCGCCCCCGCCCCCTTCATGGAAGGTTGAAGGGCGGCCCTTCGTAAAATCGATAAACTGGTCGATGACCACACGGCTGCCCGGGGGCATCCCCTGCCGCATGGAGCCGACCGCCGCGGTAGAGATTACCGCATCGATATGAAGTTTCTTCAACGCGGCGATGTTGGCCCGGTAATTAACCAGGTGCGGCGGGACGCCGTGGCCGGCGCCGTGGCGGGCCAGGAAATAGATTTCTCTTTCTTTGTAGTAGCCGCGGCAGAACAGCGCCTTCCCGTAGCTTGTTTCCACAATCATTTCTTGAGGTTCTTCCAAAAAAACGTTCTCGTAGACCCCTGTTCCCCCGATAATGGCAATCTTCAATCGTTCCACCGGCACAGCAGCCTCCTTACGTTGGGACCATCTCCAGGATTTTCATCCGGCTGTTATTAATTTCGTGAAAACAAAGCTTAAATCCTGCCCGCCGGAAAGTGTAAGGAGCGCCGCCTATTTTTTCTGCTCCATCAGCTTACGCGTGGTATGAAAGTAGCACTGGGCGCGGCTGTCCTGGCCGAGCAGCCGATAAACCACGCCCAGCTCGAAGGCGATCAGCGGTTCTTTGGAGTTGTTCCGGAAAGCTCTCTGCAGCGCTCTTACCGCCTCTTTATGCTGCCCCAGGTAACTGTGAGAACGGCCCAGGTAAAGCTCAATTTCCCAGTCTTCCCCGGCCAGGGCGGATGCTTTCTCAAATGCAGTCACCGCTTCCCGGTAGCGCCGCAGGTTGTAGCATGTTGCCGCCAGGTTGAACCAGGCTTCTTTCAGATCGGGGTCTTCGTCAATGGCCTGCTTGAAATAATGCTCGGCCTGCCGGTAATCCTCTTTCTGCGTCAGGATGATCCCCAGGGTATTCAGGGCGAGAGCGCGGATAAACTTGTTCTGATCCAGCGCCAGGACCAGCTTCAACTCCCGGAAAGCTTCCTCGACCTTGCCGAGCTGCGCGCTGGAGAGGCCGAGGCAGATATGTCCCACCACCAGATCGGGATCATCTTCCACTACCTTTTTAAACTCGTCCACCGCTTCCTTGAGCATGGCCAGCTCCCAGAAACCGAGACCGCGCCTGAAAGCGCTCACCGTAATCTCACTGATCGGCGCCTCCTGATGCATTTCCTCCACCGGCAGGGCTACAGATCCGGTCTTGCCGGCAAGGACTGCCGGGGCCGCGCTTTCCGGTTCGGGTTCGCTGCTGTAGTTGTCAAGATCTTCAAGGAATCCCGGAGGCAGGGTATCGGGCAGCGCCAGCTCAAAACGGTCCTGGATTTCGGTAACACGCTCTTCGAATTTGAGCCAGAACTGAACACATTGGTCCATTGTTTTACGGAGCGATAGGAGCGTCTCGATCAATTTATCGCGTTTTTCCGCGGTAATCGTTTCACCCAGTTCCTTTTCAATAGCATCAAGAGCTTCAAATATTGCGGTAAACGTGGCGAACATATCCAGCCCCCTGATTGATTGATCCCCGAACTGTTCCGGCAAGCCCGGTATTGAGCCAAATGCAACCTGTAAAAGTTCCGGTATCAATGGGTTGACGAAGATTTTAAATTAGTTTATACTATTAATTGCCCTGCGGGGCAGCGGTTATTCGGCCGACGTAGCTCAA
>CAZPET010000054.1:0-8979 GCA_964585625.1 uncultured Syntrophomonadaceae bacterium | reverse complement strand
TCCGCGAAGGGGGCCGCACCGTGGGCGCCGGCGTGGTAACCGAGGTAATGGAGTAAGGGCCGCCGGTGGTTACCGGGACACTTCATGGAGCGTTGAGAAGGAGGCATTTGCATGGTTAACCAAAAGATCCGCATCAGGCTGAAGGGTTTTGATCACCAGCTGCTGGATCAGTCCGCCGGGAAAATTGTGGAGACGGCTAAACAGACCGGAGCAGAAGTATCCGGACCGGTGCCTCTGCCCACTGAGAGGAGCCTCTATACCGTTATTCGGGCTCCGCACAAATTCAAGGATTCGCGGGAGCAGTTTGAAATGCGTACTCATAAGCGTTTAATCGATATTTTCGATCCCACGCCGAAAACGATCGACGCTTTGATGAGGCTGGATCTCCCTGCCGGGGTAGACATTGAGATTAAATTGTAGGTTGTTCAAGCAGGAGGTGTCGTCGCATTATGACCAAGGCCATACTTGCGCGTAAAATAGGGATGACGCAGGTCTTTGACGAGCAGGGGTACGCCGTTCCGGTAACGGTTCTGGAAGCCGGTCCGTGCTATGTAACCCAGGTCAAGAGCGTCGCCTCGGACGGCTATAACAGTATCCAGATTGGATTTAAAGAAAAGAAAGAGCATCGGGTTAATCAACCATTGCGCGGCCATTTTCAGCGTTCCAGGGTAAAACCATGCTACTTTTTGCGGGAGTTCAGGGTAAGTGACCTGTCCGAATTTCCGCCCGGTCATGAACTGCGAGCCGATATATTTTCGCCGGGAGAATACGTTGATGTCAGCGCTGTCTCCAGGGGCAAGGGATATGCCGGTTCCATTAAACGGCTGGGATTTGCCCGCGGTCCGCGGACTCACGGTTCGCGTTACCACCGCGGCCCCGGTTCTCTCGGCGCCGTAAACCCGGCCCGGGTGTTCAAGGGGCGTCCCCTTCCCGGGAGAATGGGCGGCCGGCGGAGGACCGTCCAGAATCTGCGGGTGGTCCAGGCTGATGGGGAAAAAAATATTTTGCTGGTCAGGGGCTCGGTCCCCGGCCCGCGGGGTGGCCTGGTTGAAGTGAAGAAATCATCCATGAAACAGGCATAAGCGAAGCGATCATGAAAGGAGAAGCCCTGATCATGCCCAAGTTGACTTTATATAACCGGGATGGCGAGCAGGTAAGCGAGGTCGAGGTCCAGGCCGGACTTTTTGACGCACCTTTGAAGAAGGGGGCGCTCTACCATACGGCTGTCGCCCAAAGGGCCAGGCGCCGTCTGGGCACGGCGTCTACGAAAGGACGCGGTTTTGTCCGCGGCGGCGGGGCCAAACCCTGGCCTCAAAAAGGCACGGGCCGGGCCCGCCACGGCAGCACCCGCTCACCGATCTGGGTGGGGGGCGCCGTTACTTTCGGGCCCCAGCCGCGCAGCTTTGGTTACCGGATCCCGAAAAAAATTCGCCGGGCGGCGCTCTGTTCAGCCTTGAGCTCCAAGGTCCGTGAAGGCAAGCTTGTAGTCGTGGATGACTTCAAGATTGAACAGCCGCAGACCAAGGCCGTGGTTCGCCTTCTTGAAAATCTGAAGGCCTCCGGAGGAGCGCTGATTGTCACCGCCCAACCGGATCGAAACGTGATCAAGTCGGCCCGGAACCTGCCCAAAGTGAAGACGCTCACCGCGGCGCAGCTGAATGTGCTCGATATTCTGAACCATGATTTCCTGATCCTCTCGCAGGAGGCCCTGGAGAAAGTGCAGGAGGTGTTCGGAGCATGAAAGATCCTCGTGATATCATTATCCGGCCGGTGGTCACAGAGAAATCAACGGGGTTGCTCGAAGAGAACAAATATACGTTCGTGGTCTTAAGGGAAGCGAACAAGATTGAAATAAAGCGCGCTCTCGAAGAGATCTTTGATGTCAAGATCAAGGCGGTCAACACAGCCAATTATCCGGGTAAAAAGAAGCGTCTCGGCCGGTACCCTTATGGATATAAACCCCGCTGGAAAAAGGCGATTGTTACTCTGGCCGAGGGCAGCAAACCGATCGAGATCTTTGAAGGCCGCTAGGAGGGAGGAAGCGGAAGATGGCTCTACGAAAATATAAACCAACCTCGCCGGGACGGCGCTTTTATACGGGAAGAACTTTTGAGGAGATTACCAGGAAAGAACCTGAAAAGTCGCTTCTCGTAACCTTGAAGAAAAATGCCGGACGAAATGTCTACGGCAGGGTCACGGCGCGCCACCGCGGCGGTGGGCATAAACGGAAATACCGGGTCATTGATTTCAAACGGAATAAAGATCATATCCCGGCCCGCGTTGCGGGGATCGAATATGATCCCAACCGTTCGGCAAATATCGCCCTGTTGCATTATGCCGACGGTGAGAAGCGCTATATCCTGGCGCCGCTGGGCCTGCAGGCGGGCCATACGGTCATGTCCGGGGAAAGGGCGGAGATCCGGCCTGGCAACGCGATGCCGCTGCGGGCTATTCCGGTGGGTACCTTTGTGCATAATATCGAGCTCCAGGTTGGCGCCGGCGGACAGATTGCCCGCTCCGCCGGATCTGCGGCGCAGCTGGCGGCCAAAGAAGGCAAATACGGACATTTGCGCCTTCCTTCGGGCGAGGTGCGGCTGATCCTGCTCGACTGCAGGGCCACCATCGGGCAGCTGGGGAACCTGGAACATGAAAATATCCGGATTGGCAAGGCCGGACGGAGCCGCTGGTTGGGTCGCCGCCCCGCAGTCCGGGGTGCGGCGATGAACCCAGTGGACCATCCGCACGGCGGCGGCGAAGGGAAAGCGCCGATCGGGATGAAAAGCCCGGTGACCCCGTGGGGGAAACCGACTCTTGGATACAAGACCCGCAAGAAGAGAAAGGCGAGCGATCAATATATTGTCCGCCCGCGGAAGAGTTAGATTTTTACTGCCGTGATCTGAAGGGAGGTTGAAGATATGGCTCGTTCGCTAAAAAAAGGGCCGTATGTTGAAGAGCGTCTTATGAACAGAATCAAGAGCATGAACGAGAAAAAAGATAAAAGGGTCATCAAAACCTGGTCCCGGCGTTCGACCATTTTTCCGGAAATGGTCGGTCACACCATCGCCGTGCATGACGGGCGTAAGCATATTCCTGTTTATATCAGTGAGGATATGGTTGGGCACAAGCTGGGTGAGTTTGCCCCGACCCGCACTTTCCGGGGACACGGCCATCATACCGAGCGCTCCACCGCATTGAGGTAGGATAGAGGAGGTTGTTTGAGCATGGAAGCAAGGGCACAGGCTCGTTTTATTCGTATTGCGCCGCGTAAAGCGCGGGCCGTGGTTGACCTGGTGCGCCGTAAAGATGTCGATGAAGCGCTGGGTATCTTGCGCTATACTCCCAACCGGGCGGCTCAGATCGTGGCCAAGGTGGTCCAATCCGCCGCGGCCAACGCGGAAAACAATTTTGATTTGCGCCGCGCCCGGCTCTACGTGGATCAGGTTTTTGTTGACGAAGGGCCGGTGTTCAAGCGGGTCCGGCCGCGCGCCAGGGGGCGGCGTTACCTGATCCGCAAGCCGACCAGCCATATCACGGTAGTAGTCAGGGAGAGAAAGGGGGTTTAAAGATGGGACAGAAAGTCAGCCCGATCGGTTTCCGCATCGGCATCATCCGCGACTGGGATGCGCGGTGGTTTGCGGATAAAAATTATACCGAGCTGCTCCATGAAGACCTGGGAATACGGGATTATATCCGCACCAAGCTGGAGAATGCCGGTGTTTCACGGGTAGAGACAGAGAGGGCCGCCAACAAGTTGCGGATTCATATCCATACCGCCAAACCCGGTATGGTCATCGGCCGCGGCGGCTCCCAGGTGGAGCAGCTGCGCAAAGACCTGGAAAAGAAGACTGGCAAGAAGGTGCATATAAATATTATCGAAATCAAGAACCCCGATCTCGATGCCTACCTGGTTGCCGAGAGCGTGGCCGGGCAGCTCAAGCGGCGGATTGCTTTTCGCAGGGCCATGAAGCAGGCCATGTTCCGGGCAATCCGGGCCGGGGCAAAAGGGGTCAAGATTTCCTGCAGGGGGCGTCTCGGCGGTTCCGAGATGGCGCGCAGCGAAAGCTATCGTGAAGGGACGGTGCCGCTGCAGACCCTGCGGGCGGATATAGATTACGGTTTTACCGAAGCGCATACCACTTACGGTCGCATAGGCATTAAAGTTTGGATCTATAAAGGTGAAGTGCTGCCGGAGAAAGGGAGCCGGCGCGACCGTACCGGGGAGGGAAATTAGACCATGTTAATGCCTAAACGGGTGAAATACCGGCGCCAGCATCGCGGGCGGATGAAAGGGAAAGCCAAGGGCGGAACGGAGATTCAATTCGGCGAATATGGAATTCAGGCGCTTGAACCGGCCTGGGTTGACAGCCGGCAAATTGAAGCAGCCCGTATTGCCATGACCCGTTATATCAAGCGGGGCGGGAAGGTCTGGATCCGCATCTTTCCCGATAAACCGGTGACCAAAAAACCTGCGGAGACCCGGATGGGCAAAGGGAAAGGTTCGCCTGAATTCTGGGTTGCCGTGGTCAAGCCGGGCCGGATCATGTTTGAACTGGCCGGCGTGCGGGAGGATACAGCCAAAGAGGCGATTCGCCTTGCGGCCAACAAACTGCCCATTAAAACCAGGTTCGTAAAAAGGGCCGATGCAGGTGGTGTAGCAGAATGAAAGTAAAAGAGTTCCGTGAGTTGAACGACGGAGAGCTGGAGGAAAAGTTTAAAGAGCTGAAAGAGGAGCTTTTCAACCTCCGGTTTCAGGCGGCTACCGGGCAGCTCGAGAATGTGATGCGGATCAAGGAAGTGCGCCGCAGTATTGCCCGGGTAAAGACCGTTCAGAGAGAACGGGCCTGAAGTCAAACCCATGGAGTGAAGGGAGGCATATGATTTGAAGGAAAGCAAGAGTAAAGTTTTCACCGGCAGAGTAGTCAGCGATAAGATGAATAAAACCAGGGTCGCAGCCGTGGTGCGGACGACTCACCACCCCCTCTATGGGAAGACCATCCGGCGGACGAAGAAATATAAATTTCATGATGAGCATAACGAAGCGCATACGGGCGACCTGGTGAGAATTATGGAAACCAGGCCGCTGAGCAAGGATAAAAAGTGGCGCCTGGTTGAGATTATCAAACGATCGCAGCTGTAGATTCTCATCTGCGCTCAGGTCGCAGGGGAGGAAGGAGTGGCAAGGATGATTCAAACCGAAACCATCTTGAATGTGGCCGATAACTCGGGTGCGAAAAAAATTCTCTGCATCCGGATCGTGGGCGGCTCCATGCGTAAGGCGGGTCACGTTGGAGATGTCATCATCGCTTCGGTAAAGGAGGCCGCTCCCGGCGGGGTGGTGAAGAAAGGCGAGATCGTGCGGGCGGTTATAGTCCGCACCAGAAGCCGGCTTAACCGCAAGGACGGTTCGCATATCCATTTTGACGAAAATGCTGCCGTGATCATCAACGAGCAGAACAACCCGCGGGGAACACGGATCTTCGGCCCTGTCGCCCGGGAGCTGCGCGAAAAGGAATTCATGAAGATCATTTCACTTGCTCCCGAAGTGATTTAGAGGCTTTAAGGAGGTGGCGCATGATGACACAGAAAAAAATGGGGATTCGCCGGGGTGACCGCGTGGTCGTTCTTTCCGGGAAGGATAAAGGAAAAAAGGGAAAGGTAATCCAGGCCTTGCCGGACAAAGGAAGGGTAAAGGTGGAAGGTGTCAATATGATCAAGAAGCATGCCAAACCCACCCAAAAGATTCCCCAGGGCGGGATCAGGGAGATGGAGGCGGCGCTGCCGGCCTCCAGGGTGATGCTCCTCTGCCCGGCCTGCAATAAGCCGACCCGCATCGCGAAGAAGGTAACCGCCGGCGGCCGGCGGATTCGCACCTGCAAAAAATGCGGGGAAGCTGTGGATAAATAGGGGGGAGTAGAAGATGCCGCGCTTAAAGGAAAAATATTTTGCAGAGATCAGGCCCGCCCTCCAGGAGCGGTTCAAGTATAAAAATATTTACGAGGTTCCCCGGTTGGTCAAGATAGTGATCAATATGGGGGTTGGCGAGGGAAAAGAAAACCCCAAGATTCTCGATGCTGCGGTCAATGATCTCATGCAGATTACCGGGCAGCGTCCGGTAATAACCAGGGCCCGCAAATCGGTAGCCAGCTTTAAACTGCGTGAAGGGATGGCCATCGGCTGCAAGGTGACCCTGCGAGGCGTGCGGATGTACGATTTTGTGGATAAGCTCTTCAACGTGACGCTGCCGCGGGTCAGGGATTTCAGGGGAATTTCACCGCGCTCTTTTGACGGGCGGGGTAATTTCACCATCGGCCTGCGGGAACAGCTGATCTTTCCCGAGATCGAATACAGCAAGGTGGAGAAGATCATGGGCATGGATATTGTCATTGTGACCACCGCAAAAACGGATGAAGAAGCAAAAGAGCTTTTAACCTTGATGGGGCTGCCTTTCCGGGCCGCATGAGGGTGGAGCTTAAATGTGAAGGAGGGTAAAGGATGGCCAAAAAATCTCTAATTGCCAAGGCCGGTCGTAAGCCGAAGTTTGAAGTGCGCCGCTATAACCGGTGCCGTATCTGCGGCCGTCCGCGGGCGTACCTGCGAAAGTTTGGCATGTGCCGCCTTTGCTTTCGTCAACTTGCCAACGAGGGGAAAATTCCTGGCGTAAAGAAGGCCAGTTGGTAGATGATGAAAGGAAAGAGAGGAGGTAGTTTGCGATGATGACCGATCCGATTGCCGATATGCTGACCAGGATCCGGAATGCGAATATGGTCCGGCATTCGTCAGTGGATATCCCTGCATCCAACATGAAGCGCTCCATGGCGCAGATCATGAAGGAAGAGGGGTTTATTAGGGACTATGAATTTGTGGAGAACAAAAAACAGGGCATTGTCCGGATATATTTAAAATACGCTCCCGATTCGCGGCGCGCGATCACGGGGTTGAAGAGGATCAGTAAACCGGGTTTGCGGGTATATGCGAACAAGGATGAACTGCCCAGGGTGCTGGGCGGGCTCGGTGTGGCCATTATCTCCACTTCACACGGCGTGATGAGCGACCGGGAAGCCCGTAAAGCAGGCTGTGGCGGAGAAGTAGTCTGTTATATCTGGTAACGCAGCGAGGAGGTTTACCATGTCCCGCATCGGTAAAAAACCGATCGACGTACCTGAAAAGGTGCAGATCGAAGTTGTCAATAATCGTATTACCGTAAAAGGACCCAGGGGGCAGCTTACAATGGAGATACCCCGGGCCATGCTCGTGGAGCAGGCAGAGGGACGGCTTACTGTAAAGCGTCCTTCCGACAGCCCGGAACACCGGGCGCTGCACGGTTTGACCAGAACACTGATTCAGAATATGATCACCGGGGTTACCGAGGGTTTCAGCCGGGCCCTGGAGCTGGTCGGGGTCGGTTACCGGGCGAACCTGCAGGGGAAGAACCTGGTATTGAATGTGGGCCTCTCTCATCCCGTAGTCTTTGAACCTGAAGAGAATATGGAGATCGAGGTGCCCGCTCCCAACAAGATCATCGTAAAAGGGATTGACAAGCAGAGGGTCGGAAATTTTGCCGCTGTCATCCGGAAGGTCTATCCTCCCGAACCTTACAAGGGCAAGGGGATCCGGTATGCCGGCGAGCAGGTCCGGCATAAAGTAGGCAAAACTGGCAAGTAGCAGCAGCCGGGAGGTGTAAGGTAATGATAAAAATCATACCGCGCAATGAAAATCGGAAAAGGCGCCATCAGCGTGTCCGCGTGAAGATCAGCGGAGACGCCTCGCGTCCCCGTTTAAATGTTTTTCGCAGCAGCAAGCATATTTACGCGCAGATCATTGACGACGGGTCCGGCCGGACCCTGGTAGCCGCTTCCAGCCTGGATCCCGGGCTGCCCGAACTTTCCGCCCGCGGCAGCGACCGCGAGGCGGCGGGAAAAGTAGGGGTTCTGCTGGCGCGGCGCGCTCTGGACAGCGGGATCAAAGAGGTTGTTTTTGACCGGGGAGGATACCGTTATCACGGCCGCGTCAAGGCGCTGGCCGATGCTGCACGTGAAGAGGGGCTCAAATTTTAAAGAAAGGAGGGATGGCAGGGGTGTCAAAAGTAGAACCGGCTCAAGAATTGATGGAAAAAGTGGTGAAGATCAACCGGGTGGCCAAGGTAGTCAAAGGAGGGCGCCGCTTCAGCTTCAGTGCACTGGTCGTAGTCGGTGATCAAAGCGGAGTTGTCGGCGCCGGCCTGGGCAAAGCCGGAGAGGTGCCGGAGGCCATCCGTAAAGGGATAGAAGATGCGAAGAAGAAATTGTTCCGTGTTCCCATGGTGGGAACGACCATCCCTCATTCGGTGGAAGGCCGTTTTGGCGCTGGAAGAGTGTTGATGAAGCCTGCATCCGAGGGGACCGGCGTGATTGCCGGCGGCCCGGTCCGGGCAGTGCTGGAGCTGGCCGGAGTGAGAGATATTCTAACCAAGTCGCTCGGCTCGTCCAACGCCCTGAATATGGTCAACGCAACCGTGGAAGGGTTGAAATCATTAAAAATGGCAGATGAAGTCAGCGCCCTGCGGGGCATTGACGAAGCCCAGCTGCTGGGTTAAGGAAAGGGAGCGTCCATGGCTAAAAAATTACGGATTACACTTTTACGCAGCCCGGTAGCCTGCCAGCCGAAGCAGCGCCGCACCCTACGCGCGCTTGGTTTAACCAGGATCGGTCAGACAGTCGTGCAGAAGGATACACCGGTGCTGCAGGGAATGATCAAAGCGGTCAATTTTATGGTCAAGGTTGAAGAAAGCGCAGAGGGAGGTGCCGCAGATGCGCCTGCATGATTTGACCCCGCCGCAGGGAGCAAGACGCGCGGCCAAAAGAAAAGGCAGAGGCCTCGCTTCGGGGCTGGGCAAGACCGCCGGCCGGGGGCAAAAAGGCCAGGGAGCCCGTTCGGGTGCGAAAACTCGCCGCGGTTTTGAAGGCGGACAGATGCCGCTCTTTCAACGGCTGCCCAAGCGCG
>CAZPET010000053.1:0-9039 GCA_964585625.1 uncultured Syntrophomonadaceae bacterium | reverse complement strand
CGGGCCGCCTCAATCACGCTTTTGTCGACGATCTTGATCCCCTGGTATACATTTCTCACCAGCGGCATCATCGCATAGAGCACCAGGGCCAGTAAAGCCGACTTCCTGCCCAGACCGAAGGCGGGAATCGTTACCAGGAACGAGAAGAGGGCCAGGCTGGGGATGCAATAAAGCGTGTTGGCAATTCCGAGGACGGTATTGGCCAACTTCTCATTACGGGAAATGAGCACCCCTACCGGCAGCCACAGCAGCAGCGATATTATTACCGCACAAAAAATCAGGCTGAAGTGAGTAGCGGCATATTTTGAGATGAAAGAAATATTATCTATGAAAAATGAAAAAATACTCACGGCTCCTTACCCCCCTTTCAGATTCCGGGATGAAATCACTACAACAGCGGCCCTGTTACCGTGTCAATGAGCTCGTCTTTGACCAGGTAAGGCAAGGTGATCTGCCCCGCGCCTTCGTATTCGCTGTTGAATTCAATGCCGGTGGAGAGCGAATTTTCATTTCTGGCCCATGCGCGGCGGGCTACGCCGCAGGTGACATCCCAGAGCAGGGCGGATTTGATAGTTTCATCGACCCGCTCGCTGCCGTCCAGGACCAGGCCGAAGCCGCCGTTGACGGCCTTGCCGATCCCGACACCGCCGCCGTTATGCAAAGCTACCAGGTTCATCCCCCGGGCGGCGTTTCCGGCGTAACATTGCGCCGCCATATCGGCCATGACGTTGCTGCCGTCCTTGATATTCGCCGTCTCCCGGAAGGGCGAATCGGTGCCGCTGACATCGTGGTGATCTCGCCCGATCATCACCGGGCCGATCTCTCCGCGGCGGACCATCTCGTTGAATTTCAGAGCGATGCGCACCCGCCCGGCGGCGTCCTGATAGAGAATGCGCGCCTGGGAGCCGACGACAAGATCATGCTTCTGCGCATCGCGGACCCAGATATAGTTGTCGCGGTCCTGGCTCCTGCGGTCGGGATCGATGCACGACATCGCCGCCCGGTCGGTTTTGGCCAGATCTTCAGGTTTCCCGCTGAGGCAGACCCAGCGGAACGGCCCGTATCCATAATCGAAGAGCTCGGGTCCCATGATATCTTCGACATAAGAAGGCCAGATGAAGCCGTCTTTCTCATCGCGGCCGTTTTTGGAGATCTCCTTCACCCCGGCATCGAAGACCGCTTTCATGAACGAATTGCCGTAGTCAAAAAAGTAGCTGCCCCGATCGACGAGAATCTTGATCAGCTCAAAATGGCGCCGCAGGCTGCGGTCAACAAGCTTCCTGAATGCGGCGCGATCTTCGGCCAGAAGGCTGGTCCGCTCCGCAAAGGTGAGCCCCTGCGGGCAGTAGCCGCCGTCGTAAGGGGCATGGCAGGAGGTCTGATCCGAAAGCAGATCCACCCTGAGCTCGCGGGAAACGATATATTCGAGCAGGTCGACCACGTTGCCGTGGTAGGCAATGGAGAGGGGCTTCTTCTGCTGCAAGGCTTCGCCGGCCAGGGAAAAGGCTTCGGCAGGATCAGCCGTGGCACGGCTGACCCAGCCCTGATCCAGCCGGGTTTTAATGCGCGATCCGTCCACCTCGGCGATCACCCCGACGCCGCCGGCGATCTCCACCGCCTTCGCCTGGGCGCCACTCATCCCGCCGAGCCCGGAGGAGACAAAAAGACGCCCCTCGAGATCGCCGCCGGCTGGAATTTGCAGCTTCAAACGGCCGGCGTTGAGCAGCGTGTTGAAGGTGCCGTGCACGATTCCCTGCGGCCCGATATACATCCACCCTCCCGCGGTCATCTGGCCGTAACTGGCTACCCCCATCTGGGCGGCGATCTCCCAGTCATCCTGGTTGTCATAAAGCCCCACCATCAGCCCGTTGGTGATGATCACCCGCGGAGCTTCGGGGCGCGACGGGAAGAGGCCCAGGGGATGTCCCGACATAACCACGAGAGTCTGCTCTTCGGTCAGCGCCTCGAGATATTTTTTGATCAGGCGGTACTGCAGCCAGTTCTGGCAGACGCTGCCGGTTTCACCGTAGGTAACCAGCTCATACGGGTAGAGCGCCACCTCGAAGTCTAGATTGTTGTCGATCATCACCTGGAATGCTTTCCCGGCAATGCATTTGCTCTTGTATTGATCGATCGGTTTGGCGTAGATCCGGCCCGGGGGACGGTAGCGGTAGGCATAGATTCTCCCCCGGGTTAGAAGTTCGTTTAAAAATTCGGGAGCCAGCTCTTCATGAAGACTTTCCGGCACGTAACGCAAAGCGTTTTTCAAAGCAATTTTCGCCTGCGCCCTGGTCAGGCGGAAACCGCGGTCCGGCGCCCGGCGGATGCCGGGCATGAAATCCGGCATTTCGGGAAGAGCCGGGTCAAGCTTGACGGTCATCGCGCCGGCAATTTCCAAGTTGGTCACCATTGGTCCAACCTCCCTGATTTTTCTTGCTGTTTGCGGTTCACCTTACGGCGGTAATAGGAGATGCTCCACCGAAGATTTACCGGTATTAAGAGGGACGACCCTGGAGCAGCTCGCTGATCTCGCACTGAAGGAGCCGCGCCGCGCTGCGGATTTTCCCGGCCTGCGCCTTCATCTCTTCTTTAAACGCGGCATCCTTGATCCCGCCAAGGTTGATGGCCACGTTGGCAAGCGCCCCCTCGATCCCGCTTTGGGCCATCAGCGCCGCCACCGCGGCGTCGCTCCAGGTGTTGGGGTTGCCTTCTGCAATCGCCCAGGAGCATAACCGCAGCACCTCGAGAGAGCTCTGAGCCACCTGCAGCGGAAGCTGCGTTGCTTCCTGCAAAGCTTCCTGGATCGCCCGGGAGCGCGCTGCTTTCTGCGCTTCGGTCTTTTTGGACATCCGGTATGCCGCGACTACCCGGTTGTAAGCCGCGGTGTCGCGATCGACATCTCCCTGCAGGATCTGCTGCAACCGGATCGATTCATGCAAATTATGTTGAACCTGCTGCTCCGGATCCTCCGCACCGCTTCCGTTGGCGGTAAACCGCGCCACCATGGCCACGAGAGCGGCGCCGAGGCTGCCGGCCAGGGCGGAGACGCTGCCGCCGCCCGGGGCCGGCGAGGCAGAGGCCAGCTCGTTCAGAAAATTTTTTACCGTCATTTCAATATACATGCCGGATCTCCTTTCAACTGCAGTTCAGGCCTAAATTTCAGTCAATCTCTTCTCCAGCACCTGTCCGGAATGAAAACCCTGCAGGCGCAGATAGAAAGCCGCCGTGTCGAGCAGCGCCTCCATCGGGAGCAAACCGACAATCTCGCTGCTTTTGATGCCTACGCCGTAACGCGCGGCCTCACTCTTCACCGTTTCAAAAACCCTCGCCAGTGAAACGAGGCGGTAATTGCAAACATTGATCGTCACCTGGGCGGTGCCGGTTTCTTCAATCAAAACCCCCAAAGCTTTGATGCTCGGATAGCCGCCGCTGCTGCCCCGTATCGATCGGGCAATTTTCCGGGCAATCTGCACGTCGCTGCTGTCAAGATTGATATTGTAGGCAATCAAAGGCGGGCGCGCGCCCACGGCGGTAGCCCCGGCGGTGGGATGCAGGCGCAGCGGTCCGAAATCGGGATGCCGGCCGGGCTGCCCGATCGCTTCTTTGAGCCCTTCGTATTCGCCGCGGCGCACCGCGGCCAGGTTTTTCCGCTCCGCCGTCAGCGCCGCCTCTTCATAGAGGTATACCGGGATCCCCAGCTTTTCTCCAATTTCCTGTCCCAGTTCCCGCGCCAGGACAACACAATCTTCCATCGAGACACCGCTTACGGGGATCAGCGGGATCACGTCGGCAGCGCCGATCCGGGGGTGCTCCCCGCGGTGGCGCTCCATATCTATAAGCTCCGCCGCCTTTTGAGCAGCGCTGAAAGCCGCCTTTTTCACCGCTGCCGGGGCCCCGACAAAGGTAATCACGCTGCGGTTATGGCTGGCGTCGGATGATTGATCGAGCATCTTTATTCCAGGGACAGCGGTAACGGCCCCGGCGATCTCTTGAACAATCTCCGGCCGCCGCCCTTCACTGAAATTGGGCACACATTCGATTAGTTTCATGATTATCCTCCTACCACCGGGCGTCCGGACTTGATCACCTTCTCGACAAGATTGGTCCCAAAGCGGTAGGCGATGCTGCGGTAATCAGCGGCATCAAAGATTACCAGGTCGGCCTTTTTGCCTACTTCGATGCTGCCCAATTCGGAAGCCCGGCCGATGGCATGCGCCGCGTTGATCGTTACCGCGGAAATTGCCTCTGCCGGCGTCATCTTCAACTGGCGGCAGGCGATCCCCATCACCACCGGCAGCGAGTTAACCGGGGAGCTGCCCGGGTTGAAATCACCGGCCAGGGCCACGGCCACCCCCGCTGCAATCATCTCCCGCGCGGGAGCGTATTTTGTCCCCATGAGGCAGAATGTGGTTGCCGGTAGAAGCACCGCCACTGTCTTCGAGGCGGCAAGCTTTTCAATACCCTTCCCTGTAATGGCTACGAGATGATCCGCCGAAAGCGCCTCCAGCTCCGCCGCCAGCTCCGCTCCGCCAAGGGGAACAATCTCGTCGGCATGCAGCTTCAACTTGAACCCGAGGGTCCGGGCAGCCTGTAAAATGCGGCGGCTCTGCTCGACGGTAAAAACGCCCTCTTCACAGAAAACGTCGCAGCATTCCGCCAGACCCGCACGTTCCACGGCGGGGAGCATCTCCCTGATGACCAGTTCGACAAAGGCATCCGGATCTCCCCTGTATTCTACTGGTATGGCGTGCGCACCCAAAAAAGTCGGCACCAGCTCCACCGGCTGTGTCTTCTGCAGGGTCCGGATGGCCCGCAGCTGTTTCAGTTCATCTGACAGGTTTAGACCGTAACCGCTCTTGACCTCGGCAGTGGTGGTGCCCTGGAAAAGCATCTCGGCAAGATATTTTTTCCCTACCCGGACAAGCTCAGCCTCACCGGCCGCCCTGGTGGAGCGAACGGTGCTGAGGATGCCGCCGCCTTTGGCCAGGATATCCAGGTAAGCCGCTCCTTTAATTTTCATCTCAAATTCATCTTCGCGGGAGCCCGCAAAAATCAAGTGCGTGTGCGGATCTACCAGGCCGGGCAGCACCACCTTGCCGCCGGCGTCGATCAGCGTGGCGCCCTCCGCCGCCTCAACCTGCTCCATTACGGCGGCGGTGGCGCCGACAGCGGTGATCAGGCCCTCTTTCACCGCTACCGCGCCATCCGTGATGATACCCAGTTCGGCCAGTTCGGAACCGCGTTTCGGCCTCCCGCTGTAACCTGCTGCGGTAACCAGCTGGCCGGCATTTATTACTACCAGATCTGCTTTCACCTTTTCACTTCCTTGCTCTGATCGGGAAACCATCTACAAATTCAACTACAGCGGCAGCAGCTTGCCTGCCGCCTCTTCGACCACCCGGACAATCCGGCCGCTTTGCAAAAGTTCATGAACAGACTGTAGATCTTTATAGAGTATCCGGTCGCCGTCATCCTGCGGAAGTATCTCGCAAAGCAGGCGGAAAGCGGCGCCACTGCCCAGACCGGCGCGGTGTGAGATGAAGCGCATCCCCCGGCAGGCCGCCAGCAGCTCCGCGGCAATTACCCAGGCAATGTTCTCCACCACTTGCCGCCCCTTGTAGGCGGCAATTGAACCCATGCTCACGTGATCTTCCTGGTTGCCTGAAGTGGGTATCGAATCGACACTGGCCGGGTGGGCCAGGACCTTGCCTTCCGAAACCAGCGCCGCGGCAGCATACTGCAGCAGCATCAACCCGGAATTCAGGCCCCCGTTTTCGGTAAGAAAGGCGGGCAGCCCGTTGTTCAGGGCCGGGTTGACCAGCCTTTCAATCCGCCGCTCGGAAATATTGCCCAGCTCGTTTACGGCCATGGCCAGAAAGTCGAGGGCCAGGGCCAGCGGCTGCCCGTGAAAATTTCCGCAGCTGATCACCTCTCCGCTGTCCGGAAAAATCAGGGGGTTGTCGGTGGCGGAATTGATCTCGGTTTCAAGAACACCCTGGATATATCTCAACGCATCAAGGGTAGCGCCGTGCACCTGGGGGATGCAGCGCAGGGTATATGCGTCCTGGATCCTTTTCTGTTTCTGCCGGGTTAACAGGTCGCTCCCCTGAAGCAGTTTAAGCATCATTGCCGCACATGTTTTCTGACCGCTGTGGGGCCGGATCTCATGAACTTGCGGGTTAAAAGCCGAAACAATCCCCTCCAGCCCTTCAAAAGTCATCGCCGCGGCGATGGAGGCGGCCTTGAAAAGCTCGATGGCGTCAAGAAGAGCCAGGGATCCTAAAGCGCTCATATACTGCGTCCCGTTGATCAGGGCCAGGCCCTCTTTAGCCGTCAGCTTAAGCGGGCTTAGTCCGGCCTGCTGAAGGGCGCTTTCAGAAGAGAGCACCTTACCGCGATATTCCACTTCTCCGGAGCCAATCATGGCCAGGGCAATATGGGCCAGCGGAATCAGGTCACCGCTGGCGCCAACAGAACCCTTGGCAGGAACTAGAGGATGAATGCTCCGGTTCAACATCTCCAGCAGCAATTCGACAACTTCAAGCCGGACACCGGAATAACCTTTTGCCAGCGAGTTGGCCCGCAGAAGCATCATCGCCCGGACCACCTCTTGCGGCAGCGGATCACCCACACCGCAGGCGTGGCTCATGATAATGTTCTTCTGCAAGGTATCGCTGTCTTCCCGCGAAATCAAGACATCGCTGAAACGGCCAAATCCGGTGGTAACGCCGTAAACGACTTTCTCCTGTGCGAGGATGTTTTCAATGACCTCTCTCGATTTAAGCAATTTCGCCCGGCCCGAAGTGTGCAGTTCTACAGGCACCCCTCTCCGGGCCACAGCAAGGACCTGTTCCAGCGCCAAATTCTCACCGTCGACGAATACTTTTTCCGCCAAGTTATCCACTGTCATCATCCCAATCTCCTTCTCCGGAAAACAAAAGGGAGCAGAACGCAAACAGGTTGCGTTTCTACTCCCTCATGGCTCATAGCTTTGAGTAGATCCGGCAGCGACTTGTCTAAATCATGGTCGCCCGATATTTTTTCTTACCCGATCAAATTATAGCACAGAAACATATGACCGGCAAATAGTTTTTTTAAACCACATGACCGTTTCTCTAGATATGATTGATCCCCAACCCCATCACTTCGTGCTCAAAACCCTTGATCGGGGCGCCGATAGTCCCGTAAAGAGCCACCGCCAGCCACTCACCGTCGGAGTAATCCTCCGCAATGCGCGGCCCCCGCACGATACTGAAGATCAAGCCGGCGCTGCGCAGTATGCTTCCCAGGGCCACCTCGCCCCGGCAAACGCCGTGAAACGCATCGAGGAGGGCATGGTAAATGGCATGTTCCTCGCGGTACTGATCCTGGACAAGTCCCCTTCTCTTGGCCGCGGTCTCGACAGCAGCAAATATTTTTTCGGAATCCATCGACCCGGCCCGCCCCTTGTAGTACTTGTAACCCACCTTATCCGCAATTTTCATCAGCTGCTGCTCTTCACTTGTATCGCTCACCGCCAGGAGAACAGCCAACTTGCCGATTGTGATATGTCCGCTCACCGGGTTCACTCCCATTTACAGGCGCTCTCTTCTCATCCGGGGGAAAAAAGATCGCACCCTGACTTGTGTTAATCTCACCAGTTCACTTCACTTCGCCGGTTAAACTATTAATTCCTCTGTTCAATATGTGGCATCCTCCACGCCGCGGCTGGTTTCAGCTGGATAACCTGTTGAAACCCGGATGTGGCGTTGTAAAAGAATGCTCAGCAGAAAGCAGAGCAGGGTTGCCGCCAGCCCGATCAGAAAGGCGGCACTGTAGCTGCCGCTGCGGTCAGCCAGGCCGGCCGCCGCCAGCGGCCCCAGGCCCCCGGTCACCCCCATGGCGGTGAAAAGCATTCCGTAAATTAAGCCGAAGTGTTCCAGGCCAAAGAGATGCCCTACGGCAGTGGGAAAAGAGGTGTAGAGGCTTCCATAACCGGTGCCGAGAAGCAAAGTTGCCGCCACCAGCGCCGGGATTCCCCAACCGCTAAAAAAAATAAGCATCGCTACAGCCATCAGCAACAGCGCCGCCCTGATATTGCGCAGGTAACCGATCCGATCGCAGAGCAGCCCCCCGCCCAACCGCCCCAGTGTGCTCGTCAGGGCGAAAAGAGAGACCAGGAGATAACCCCAGGGGACCCGGAAGTTCAATTCGGCAACCTGCACCAGCTGCCCGATGAACATATGTCCGGTTCCCGTGGAGAGGCCCAGCATCAGCCAGAGAAGAATAAAAACCGGGTTGCGGAGCAGCATGCGCCAGCCGGCCCCGGGGGCGGTCCCTGCTTCATCCTCTTGCCGATAAACCGGGTCGTCTTTCCCGGGGAGCCTGATCGCCTGTGCGGCAAGGGTGATCGCCACCATTAGAAAAAGGCCGCAGAGGCGAAAGGCACCGCGCACCCCCACCTCGCTGAGCAGAAATTTGACTACCGGCGACCAGACCAGGGCGGCCGCTCCCATGGGCATGATCACCACTCCGGTGATCAGGCCTCTCTTCCCGGGAGAAAACCATTTTAGCGCCGCAGGGGTGGCTGCAGCATAACCGAATGCCGCGGCGCAGCCGAACAGCAGCCCGAAGAGCAGGGTCAACCCTACCGGGTGGATCGCGAAGGAGCAGATGAACAGGGCCGTTCCGGTAAAGAGGCCGCAGATAGTCGCCGCCCGGCGAGGCCCCACTCGATCCTGGAAGCGCCCGGTGAAAATCATGGCGATCGAAAAAACAAGCAGTTCAAAAGTGTACGGAAAAGCCGCGGCGGCTTTGGACCAGCCGTAGTCGCGGATCAGTCCTTCCGCAAAGACAGACCAGGCGTAAAACAGGCCCAATGAAAAATTGATAAATGCGCCGGCCAGGGCCACCTTTGTTCCCCGGTTAAGCAATGCTGCCCCCTCCTTGATCGTGAACCGGACATGAGAGCTGTAACCCGGTTCCAGGTCCAGTCATATCATGTTGCAGTTATTCTGGAATCTTGCCTGCCCCGCCGCCCGGTTCCTCCGCCGGCCCGGG
>CAZPET010000052.1:0-9056 GCA_964585625.1 uncultured Syntrophomonadaceae bacterium | reverse complement strand
TATTGAACGGACCGAGCTGAACAGCGTGGTTGTTGATCTGAAAGATGACAACGGCTGCCTCACCTACTCCCGCTCGGGTGTTCCCTGGGCGGCGGAGGCCGGCGCGCCGCATACCTATATATCCGACCCCGTGGCTTTTGTGAAGCAGCTGGAGCAGCGCGGGGTTTATCCGATTGCCCGCATAGTGACTTTTAAAGACAGCGTCATGGCCCGGCACCTTCCCGGACAGGCGATACAGCACCGCCAGGGAGGTCTCTGGCGCGACGGCGGCGGCGATTACTGGCTTGACCCCTATAATAAAGAAAACTGGAAATATGTGGTTGCGGTGGCCCGCGAAGCGGCTCAGCTCGGCTTTCGCGAAATTCAGTTCGATTACGTGCGCTTTCCGGACAGTGGAAACCTCGCCGCTGCTCTCTATCCGGCGGCAGACGGGACTCCTTTTAACGAGGTTGTCCCTGCCTTCCTGCGTTATGCCCGCGCCTCCCTGGCCGAGTACGGGGTGGAGCTCTCGATTGATGCTTTCGGCCTGGTGACCACGGATCCCGGGGGCATGGGCATCGGGCAGCGTCTCGAGTCCCTGGCCTCCGCGGTGGACTACGTCTGCCCGATGGTTTACCCATCACATTATGAATCAGGCAACCTGGGGCTCCCCGATCCCGATACCGCCCCCTATGAAACAGTTTACCGCAGCCTGGCCGAGGCGCAGCGCCGCTTGGCACAGGCGGGGGTGCAGGCGGAGCTGCGTCCCTGGTTACAGTCATTTACCATGCGCCATCATTACGGATCTTTGGAGATCAGGGCGCAGATCAATGCCGCCCGGGATCTGGGGATCGATGAATTTATGCTCTGGAATGCGGCCAATTATTACAACCCGGGTGCGCTGCATCCCGCCGGAGCAGAAGAATAAATAAACATTAGTTAGCGTATTAATTGCCGATGAAGTGAACCGCGGTATCTCGTTGTCGTCGGTTCAGGATAGCTTGCCCGGTATGAAGTTTTCTGCCGGGAAAACCGGAGAGGATGTTAACTGTTATGCTTGACTATTGGGAAATTGCCCTGCGTTTGGGATTGGCCATTATTTTTGGGGGGGCGGTCGGTTTTGAGAGGGAAAGTCAGAACCTGCCGGCCGGCTTTCGCACCCATATTCTTGTTTGCGTGGGGGCAACCTTGATCATGATGGTTTCGGCTTATGGTTTTACCGGGCCGCTGTCGGAAATGGTCGACCCCAGCCGTATTGCGGCCTCGGTGGTTACCGGGATCGGTTTCCTGGGTGCCGGCACAATCCTCAGGCAGCGGGGCAGCATCCGCGGCCTGACCACGGCGGCAAGCATCTGGGCGGTCTCGGCTATCGGCCTGGCAGTGGGGATCGGCTTTTATTTCGGTTCAATGCTGGCGACGCTGGTTGTTTTGATCAGCCTGCTGGTTTTAGGACGCCTCGACCGGGTGCTCCTCTCCTCGTACCGCGTCAAGCGCCTCACTGTGCGCATGTCCGATCAGGCTGGACTGCTCAGCGAAATTGCCGCCATCTTCACCGATCTGAAGATAAATATCCGCAAAATAGAGCTGGACAGCATACCGGGGCGGACAGATATGGAGAAAGAAACTGTCGAGATCGAATTCATGCTGGTCGTTCCCCTGAACTTTGAACACAACCGGCTTTTTCAGCGGCTGGCCTTTATGGAAGGAATTCACCAGGTCTGCTGGCAGGGTGAAGAGGTGCCGGTAGGCTTATATTTCAAGCCCCCTGTTTCAGTATAGTGCCTTCTACTAAATTTATCCCCCCCGGCCTCCCTTTTTCAAAGGGTGGGGTCTGGAATGGACCGGAAAATCAGGTTTAATACAAGCGCTTTTTAACTTCCGGCTGCCTCCCCGTAAACCTCTACTTGGTAAGATCATGAGAGAAACAGTGTACAACTTCAAAAACACGAGTTTTACCGTATCCCGGGCGGTATAATAAACTTAAACAGCACTTGATTATATAGAGGGAAGATCGGTTATAATAGTGTTGAAGGTCAGGGAAGGTCAGGCCAAACCGTTACAATATGGTTTTTTCAGCAAGATAGTAAGGTCAAGGAAAGTCAAACCTGGTGGGGAAGGATGGTGCCGATGGCTTCACTGACAGATCACATTGAAGAATATTTGAAAAAACTGCTCGCTATCAGCACGCGGAATTACGTGGAGATCCAGCGCGCCGACCTGGCCCGCAAGTTTTCCTGCGTGCCCTCACAGGTTAACTACGTTTTAAGCAGCCGCTTTTCCACGGCGCGCGGCTATCTGGTGGAGAGCAGGCGGGGCGGCAGCGGCTATATCCGCATTTACCGCATCGTTCACCCGCAGGGCCGGAGCTGGGTGGAGATCTTGAGCAAGATGGAAACAGCTCCTTTTGAACCGGCGCGGGCGAAACAGTTTTTAAAACTGATCCTTGAAGAAAAAGTCCTCTCCCGGCGGGAAGCACAGATGATCAATCTCCTGCTCCAGGATAAACATTATCAGGGACTTGACCGGGATGAGACCAGGCAGCTGCAAAAAAGACTGTTTCAGGCTTCTTTGGAAGCGATTCTGAAAAACAGTTATTAAGAAGGGAGCAATCCGGATGATTTGTCAAGAATGCCAGCAAGAAACAGCAAGCGTGCATATCACTAAAATTGTCAACGGGCGTAAAACCGAGCTTCATTTATGCCGGCGCTGTGCCCAGGCGCATGATGAACTTGATTTTTCTTTTGAACCGAAACTTTCGCTGCATAACCTGCTCGGCAGCTTGCTTGGAGAGAGCATGCGCGGCTCCCGGGAGGCGCTGCGCAAGGGGAAAGTGCAGTGCCCTTCCTGCGCGCTTACTTTTGCCCAGTTCAGCCAGATCGGGAGGCTGGGCTGCAGCGACTGCTTCCCGGCTTTTGATGAGCAGCTCGCGCCTTTGCTGCGCCGGATCCACGGCAGCAGCAGGCATACCGGCAAGGTGCCCCGCCGGAGCCAGGGTGCGGTTCGCTTTGTCCGCGAGCTGGAGCGGCTCCGTGAAGAGCTGAAGCTCAGGGTGCAAAAAGAAGAATTCGAAAAGGCAGCCGAGCTTCGCGATCAGATCAAGGCGCTGGAAAATGAGATGAGAGAGGGGGAGCAGCGGTGAAGCAGAAGCAGGTAGTTTTCAGCAAGTGGATGGACGGGAGCGGCCCCGAAGCGGAAACGGTGATCAGTTCGCGGGTGCGCATTGCCCGCAATATCCGGGGGATCCCCTTTCCCTACCTGGCTTCCGACGCCCAGACCAGGCGTGTTCAGGAGCTGGTTGCCGGGGTTGCGGCCTCTCAGAAGGAGGCTTTCCGGCAGTTTACCTTCCTGCCTATGGAAAACCTCGGCTCCCTGGAAAAGGAGCTCCTTGTCGAAAAGCACCTGGCCAGCCCGTTTTTGGCCCGGGAGTCGCAGCACGGGGCCCTGCTGCTGCGCCGGGATGAAGCGGTCAGTATCATGATTAATGAAGAAGACCATCTGCGGATCCAGGTCATCCTGCCCGGACTGCAGCTCGAAGAAGCCCTGCAGGAGGCGGATCGCTATGACGACTTCCTCGAGGCGGAGATTAATTACGCTTTTGACGAGGGCTACGGTTACCTGACCGCCTGCCCCACCAATGTGGGCACGGGGCTGCGGGCTTCGGTGATGCTGCACCTGCCGGCGCTGATCATGACCGGGCAGGCCAACCGGCTTCTGGGAGCGCTTTCCCAGGTCGGCCTGGCGGTACGCGGCCTCTACGGGGAAGGGACCGAGATCATCGGCAACCTGGTCCAGATCTCGAACCAGATCACCCTCGGCCAGTCCGAGGAAGAGATTATCCGAAACCTCGGCGGGGTTACCCGCCAGGTTATCGAGCAGGAGCAGGCAGCCCGCCAGGCGCTGCTCAATGAAAACCGGGCCGGGATTGCCGACCGCACCTGGAGATCCCTGGGACAGCTCAAGTTTGCCCAGTTGATGAGCTCCCAGGAGGCGATGCAGCTTCTTTCCGATGTCCGCCTGGGTTACGACCTGGGCCTGCTAAAGGGAGTTAACCGGAAGCTGCTCAATGAAATGCTCGTTGTGATCAGCCCCGCCTGCCTGCAGATCCTCGCCGGGAAGGAGCTTGGCCCTGCGGAAAGAGATCTGGAGAGGCCGGCGCGGTTGAAGAAACTTATGGAGCAGTTCAAAGAATCGGTATAACAGTTTTGAAACAGCATACTATTATCTGATGTGAGGTGAATGAAACATGTTTATGTTCAGCCGGTTTACCGAACGGGCTCAACAGGTGTTGGTGTTGGCCCAGGAAGAGGCAAAAAGGTTGAGCCATAATTTTATCGGGACAGAGCACCTGCTTTTGGGACTCGTCAGGGAGGGTTCCGGCATTGCCGCCCGCGCCCTGCAAAACATGAATGTCGATTTGAACCGGGTGCGCTCCGAGGTGGAGCGGATTACCCCCAAGGGGGATAAACTTTTCTTCCAGGGGATCACCTACACGCCTCGGGCCAAGCGGGTGGTGGAGCTTTCCATTGAAGAAAGCCAGAATCTCGGCCATAACTACGTCGGCACGGAGCATATCCTTCTCGGCCTGCTCCGCGAAGGCGAAGGCATCGCCGCCCAGGTCTTGACCAACCTGGACATTGATCTGAAGCGTGCCCGCAAAGAGGTAATCCAGCTGCTGGGCGGAGAAGAGGGCGCCGCGCATCCGGGCGCCGAAGAGAAAGGCGGCCCGCAAACTCCGACGGTGGATGCTTTTGGCCGGGATCTGACCAAACTGGCCCGCGAAGGGAAGCTGGACCCGGTTATCGGCAGGGATAAAGAGATCGAAAGGGTGATCCAGGTTCTAAGCCGCCGCACCAAGAACAACCCCTGCCTGATCGGCGAGCCCGGCGTGGGGAAGACGGCCATTGCCGAGGGATTGGCCCAGCGGATTGTTGAGGGCAATGTGCCCGACATTCTGCGCGGCAAGAGGCTGGTCACCATCGAACTGGCGGCGGTGGTCGCCGGAACCAAGTATCGCGGTGAATTTGAAGAGAGGCTCCGCAAGCTGATGATGGAGCTGCGCCAGGCGGGCAACGTCATGGTCTTCATCGACGAACTGCATACGATCATCGGGGCGGGGGCCGCCGAGGGGGCCATCGATGCCTCGAATATCCTCAAGCCGGCTCTGGCCCGCGGAGAGATGCAGTGCATCGGAGCGACCACGCTTGACGAATACCGCAAGCATATTGAAAAAGATCCCGCACTGGAGCGGCGCTTTCAGCCGATCGTCGTCGGCGAGCCGGACAAGGAAGAGAGCCTGGCTATCCTGAAGGGGCTGCGCGATCGCTACGAAGCGCATCACAAGGTAAAAATTACCGATGAAGCCCTCGAGGCGGCGGTAAATCTCTCCGACCGCTATATTTCCGACCGGTTCCTCCCGGATAAGGCCATCGACCTGATCGACGAGGCCGCTTCGCGGGTCCGCATTCGCAGCTATACGGCTCCTCCCGATCTGAAGCAGATCGAAGAGAAGCTGGCCAACCTGCGCACAGAGAAAGAAGCGGCGGTGCGCAACCAGGAGTTTGAGCAGGCCGCGGAGCTGCGGGACCAGGAGCGTAAGATCAAGGAGGAGCTCACAGAGCTGAAGAAAGAGTGGGAGCAGCAGATCGGCACCGCCGATCTCTCCATGGTTACCGATGAGGATGTAGCCTATATTGTTTCCAGCTGGACCGGGATTCCGGTGAAAAAGCTTGCCGAAGAGGAATCGGCCCGCCTGCTGAAACTGGAGCAGATCCTGCACCAGCGGGTCATCGGGCAGGACGAAGCGGTTGAGTCGGTCTCGCGGGCCATCCGGCGCGCGAGGGCCGGCCTGAAGGACCCCAAGCGCCCGGTAGGTTCTTTTATCTTCCTCGGTCCCACCGGGGTTGGAAAGACCGAGCTGGCCCGGGCCCTGGCCGAAGCCATGTTCGGGGATGAGCGGGCCATGATCAGGCTCGACATGTCCGAATATATGGAGAAGCATACGGCCGCCCGCCTGATCGGGGCTCCTCCGGGTTATGTCGGCTACGAGGAAGGCGGCCAGCTCACCGAGCAGGTCCGCCGCAAGCCCTACTCGGTGGTACTCTTTGATGAGATCGAGAAAGCGCATCCCGATGTTTTCAACGTTTTGCTGCAGATTCTGGAGGACGGCAGGCTCACCGACGGGAAAGGGCGCACGGTTAACTTCCGCAACGTGGTCGTGATCATGACCTCGAACGTCGGGGCAACTTTCATGCAGCGGACCACGCTCGGTTTCGGCGCGGCCGATGAAGCCGACAGCCATGAGAAGATGAAGGAGCGGATCTTATCCGACCTGAAGCGGACTTTCCGTCCGGAATTTCTCAACCGGGTCGACGATATCATTGTCTTCCACGCGCTCAATGAAGAGCATATCGAACAGATTGTCGGGATCATGCTCGAAGAGCTGAACCGGAGGGTTGCCGAATACGATCTCAAGGTCGAGGTCTCCTCCGAGGCCAGGGCGGCCCTGGTGAAAGAGGGTTATGATCCCACCTTCGGAGCGCGGCCGCTGCGGCGGGTGATCCAGAAGCGGCTGGAAGACAATATTTCCGAAGAGATGCTCCAGGGGAAAATTGCTCCCGGTGACACCATCGCCGTAACCGTAAAGGACGACAAGTATCAATTTCAAACAGGGGTGGCGAAAAAATAACTGCTGAAGCGAAGTTGGTGAATTTTGGTGCCTGGAACCAAAATTCACTAACCTGCTGTTAAATTGGCCCGGGTAATATAACCCGGGCTTTTTATTATTGCCTTTTAGTTTAAATTTAGTGAAATTACAAACTTTTTTGCAGGTAAAGGAATTTATCTTGACCTTGTCGAATAGGAGAGTTGTGTCAAAGCAGATTATCAAGAAATCTGTCTTATTTGAAGGAGGATTGGTTTGAAGATTGCTCTTTCCGGCAAAGGGGGGGCCGGAAAATCTACCGTTGCCGCCAACCTGCTCTACTGCCTCAAGACACGCTGCCTCCCCGCCTTTGCTATTGACGCCGATCCCGATGCCAACCTGGGCCTGGTTTTAGGGCTTGATCCGGAAAAACTAGCCTCACTGCCGCCATTAAGCGAACTTCAGGAGGTAATTGCTGAAAAGAATGCCGGCGGAGGGGCATTTGTGGATCTCAATCCTTCGGTTGAGGACATCCTTGAAGATTACGTTCTTCGCGACGGGACCATTCGTTTCCTTAAAATGGGGGGGGTCAAGCAGGGGGGCTCAGCGTGTTATTGCAAAGAGAACGCTTTTTTGAACGCTGTTTTGACCAGCGTGCTTCTGGACCGTCCGGAAGCGGTGGTGCTGGACATGAGCGCCGGGATTGAGCATCTCACCCGCGGCACCGCCCGCGGGGTCGAGTTGATGCTGGTGGTGGTCGAACCGACCAGGGCCGGAGTCTCGACCGCCCTGGCCGTGGAGCGGCTGGCCTCTGATCTTGCGCTGCCGCGGGTGGCCTTTGTGGGGAACAAGATCCGCTCGGAAGCCGACCGGGATTACCTGCGCGCTTCATTGCCGCAGGAGCGCATTCTGGCGATGCTTCCCTTTTCCGAAGAGGTCCTGGAGAGAGCACGGCAGATCGATCGCGGAAGTTTTAAAAAAGAAGAGCTGATACCCGGAATAGAAGAAATTTATCAGCAAATCGGCGGGGGTGGTTGACAGGGTTTACAGTGGAGGCTGCTTTTTTTAAAAAGAAATCGTTTGAATATTTTTAAAGGAGGTTAGAACAGAGATATGTCCGAAGAGAAAAAAAAGCCCGATAACAAGAGAACAATTGACCCTGCGGCTTTGCAGGTCCTGGAGCGGAATGACGGAAAAGTAGAGACAGCATATGACCGCTATGTAAAGATGCAGCCGCAGTGCAACTTCGGCCGCACCGGAATCTGCTGCCGCATCTGTCTACAGGGCCCCTGCCGCATCACCAAAAAAGCTTCGAAGGGTATTTGCGGGGCGCACGGTTATACCATCGTCGCCCGCAACCTGATCCGCGCCATAAACGGCGGAGCCGGCGCCCACGCCGACCACGGCCGGCATATCATCTACACCCTCGTGGAGATGCTTGAAGGGAAGACGCTTGATTACAGCATCGAAGATCCGGAAAAGCTGCGCCGCGTGGCCCAAACCATCGGTCTCTCCGTGGAAGGGAAAGAGGAGCGCGAGCTGCTGAAAGAGGTCCTGGAGATCGCGATCAGCGATTTCACCAAGCTCTCCGGCGAGCCCTGCCGCTGGCTTGAGGCCACCGTTACCGGGGGGCGGATGAATAAATTCACCGATTGCAATATCCAGCCGCGCAGCGTCCAGACAGCCATCTCCGAAACGATGGGCCAGACCCACATGGGGGTTGACGCCGATCCGGTGAACCTGGTCTTCCAGGGACTGAAGACGGCCCTTGCCGACTATATCGGGATGCATATCGCCACCGATCTCTCCGATATCCTTTTCGGCACTCCGAAACCGGTGACCTCGGAAGCAAACTTCGGGGTGATCGATCCCGAGATGATCAATATCGCCCTGCACGGACACAACCCCCTCCTCAGCGAGATGGTTGTTCGGACAGCCCGCGAGATGAAGGCCGAGGCCGAGGCGGTTGGTGCGAAGGGGATCAAGTGCATGGGGATCTGCTGCACCGGTAACGAGGTCCTGATGCGCCAGGGAGTGCCCCTGCTGACCAACTTCCTCTCCCAGGAGCTGCCGATCATGACCGGGGCGCTTGACGCCATGGTCGTTGACGTGCAGTGCATCATGCCCGGCGTAAGAGCGGTGGCCGAGTGCTACCATACCCGGATCATCACCACGATGTCGCATTCGAAGATCCCCGGCTCCTATCATGTTGAATTTACCGAAGACCGGGCCATGGAGAAGGCCCGCGAGATTATCTTCCTGGCCATCGAGGCATTCAAGGAGCGGATCCCCGACCGCATCGATATTCCGCAGATGAAAAACAAGGTTACTGCCGGTTTCAGCACCGAGGCGCTGCTCAATATCTTTGCCGCGGTAAACCCGGACAACCCGATCAAGGTGCTCACCGATGCCATCGATTCGGGACAGCTGCGCGGGG
>CAZPET010000051.1:0-9077 GCA_964585625.1 uncultured Syntrophomonadaceae bacterium | reverse complement strand
GGCAGGTTGAGGATGGTGTCGGCAGTGACCACCCCGACCAGGGTGACCCCGGGGAAATCGAAGCCCTTGGCGATCATCTGGGTGCCGATCAAAATATCGGCTTTCCCCTCGCGGAAGCGCCGGTAGAGGCGCCTGTGGGCTCCCCGCTGCGCGGTGGTATCGCTGTCCATGCGCACCGGGGAGGCCTGCGGGTAGAGTTTTTTTACCTCGCTCTCCACGCGCTGGGTCCCGGCAGAAAAGTGGCGGATCTTGATACCTTTGCATTCGGGGCAGGTTTGCGGCACGGGCTCTTCGTGCGAACAGTAATGGCAGACCATCCGCGCCCGGTCGAGGTGCAGGGTCAGGGAGACGGCGCAATGGGGGCAGCGGAGCACGTAGCCGCACTCGCGGCAGAGAATGAAGCCGGCGAAACCGCGCCGGTTCAAAAAGAGCAGAGCCTGCTCTCCGCGCTCCAGGACTTCCTCGAGCCCGGCAAGCAGGAGCCGGCTGAAGATCTGGCGGTGGCCCTGGCGCATCTCTTCGCGCATATCGACCACGGTTACCGGCGGAAGCTCCATCGGGGTTACCCGCGTGTTCATCTCGAGAAGCCTGGAGCGGCCCCGCTCCGCCTCGTAGTAACTTTCCAGCGAAGGGGTGGCGCTGCCCAGAAGCAAAAGAGCGCCGTGGTAGCGCGCCCTCCACCAGGCCACTTCACGGGCATGATAGCGCGGCGCCTCCTCCTGCTTGTAGCTGTTTTCATGCTCCTCGTCGATCACAATCAAGCCGATCTTCTCCAGGGGGGCAAAGACGGCGGAGCGCGCGCCGAGGACCACCGGCGCCGCGCCGATGCGGATTCGCTGCCACTGCTCCGCCCTCTCCCCGGGTGTAAGGCGGCTGTGCAGCACCGCCACCTGCCCGGGGAAACGCCCGGCAAAAAGCTCGATCATCTGCGGTGTCAGCGAGATTTCAGGGAGAAGCACCAGCGCCCCCCGGCCCTGCTCGAGGCAGCGGGCAATCCCCTGCAGGTAGACTTCGGTTTTGCCGCTGGCGGTCACTCCGTGCAGGAGCATCTTTTCAGCGCGGCGCCCCTCAAGGGAGGAGCAGATCGCCGTAAAGACGCGCTGCTGTTCTTCTTTCAAGGGCAGGGGTTCGGCCGGCCCGGCGAACGGGGGCGGCGGCTCCGGTCCGATCAATGAGGCCGTAGCGGCTGTCTCCTCGAGCAGCCCTTTCTTCAGCAGGACGCGCACCGTATCGCTGCGCACACCGAGGCGGGTCAAATCCCGCCGCGCCAGCGGGCCGTGTTTATGTAGAAGTTGGACGGCGCTTTGCTGCACGGGGGCGCGGGAGAGATCCGCCTCCGCCGCGGCGCGGGTCAAAGCTAAAACGCGGGGGGTGGGCGGCCGCCCTTCTCGAAAGGGAGCCGGCAGCAGGGCATGGACCGCCTCGATCTTGCGGCAATAGAAGCGGTGTGACATCCAGTGGATCAGCGCCAGCTGCTCTTTTTGCAGCAGCGGTTCGCTCCCTTCCACGGAAATGATCTCGCGCACTTCGTCGACCGAGGGCTGCGGCAGGAGCCGCAGCAGGTAACCCCGGTATTCGCGGCGGCCGAAGGGGACCCGCACCGCCGACCCCGGCACCGCTTTTCCCTGAAGATGCTCCGGAATCCGGTAGTCGAAGGGGCGGTCCACAGCGTCGCTGATCAGATCGATGAGGATCTCGGCATATTCATGCATCTTCTTTTATTAACAAGAAGCGCTTATTTTGATAAAATGAATGCAGCAGTAAGCAAAACATTAAATGACGAAAGGTTGATGCCAGTGTTTTCCCTCCTCATGCCGGTCAAAGATGTTCTCAGGCAGAACCGCAACTGGCTTGTCCTGGCCGTGATAATCTTCCTGGCCGGATCTCTCTTATCCTACTTTAGCGGCGTTTTACAGGGCAGCTCCCTTCCCGGGATTGAAACACAGCTCGGCGACCTGCAGAAGCTGTTCGACCTGATCCTGGGGAATCCCCCGCTGATCTCGTCGCTGATCATCTTCTTGAAAAATTTCATGGCCATGGTCCAGATGCTCTTTCTGGGAGCGTTCGCCGGCATCTCTCCGCTGGCCACTCTCTTTATGAACGGTTATATCCTCGGCATCGTCGCGGCATCATACCGGGTTGTGGGAGGCTCGGTGCCGGTGATGATCCTTTTCGGGATCCTGCCGCACGGCATCTTCGAGCTTTTTGCATTCTTTCTCTGCGGCGCCCTCGGTCTGAAAATGGGCTACCACTGCATCGCCTCTCCCCTGCCGGAGAAAACGCGCCTGCAGAGCTTCAAATATATCTGGAAAGAGATTGTCTCGGTGATGCCCCTGGTGGTGGCGCTGCTCCTCTGCGCCGCGCTGATCGAGATCTTCGTTACGCCGCATCTGATCGGCGGCCTGGTATAGCCCGGCCTCATGGAAGCAGGGGGCGGACCCGGTCGAGGATGCGATGGGCGAGAATCTCCTTCGGCATCAACGGCAGTTCTTCAACCTGCCCCTCCCGGTTAATGACGCAGACCTGGTTGGTCGGGGCGGCAAAGCCGGCGCCGGGAACGGTAAGATCGTTCACCACGATCAGATCAAGGTTTTTCCGCTGCAGCTTCTCCCGGGCATTAAGTTCGGCCCGCTCCGTCTCCATGGCGAAGCCGACCAGGATACGCGCCCCTTTGCGGCGGCCCAGCTCCTGCAAAATATCGGGGTTCGGCTGCAGCTCCAGCGCGGTCCCGGAAGCCTCTTTCTTCAGTTTCTGCTCCGCCTCCGCCGCCGGGCGGTAATCGGCCACCGCGGCCGCCTTTACCACGAGGCTGCACTCTTCAAAATACTCCATCACCGCTTCGTACATCTGCAGGGCCGTGGTTACCGGCACCAGTTCGGCTCCCGCAGGGCAGCTCAGGGCGGTCGGACCGCTGATGAGAACCACCTCCGCCCCTCTCTCGACAAGGGCGCCGGCCACGGCATAGCCCATCAGCCCGGTGGAGCGGTTGCTGATAAAGCGGACCGGATCGAGCGGCTCCCGCGTCGGTCCGGCGGTGACCAGGGCGCGGATTCCCCGGAAATCTTTGTCCGTGAGAAGAGCCCTGACAAGGTCGGCGATCTCCCGCGGTTCGGGCATCCTCCCCTTGCCGGAAACCCCGCAGGCCAGCTCTCCGGTGCCCGGTTCCATGATCTGGCAGCCGTGTTCGCGCAGCCGCGCCAGGTTGGCCCGGACCGCCGGGTGCCCGTACATCCGCTCGTTCATCGATGGGACCAGCACCACCGGACACTGCGCCGCCAGGTAGACCGTGGTCAGAAGGTTGTCCGCAATGCCGCCGGCCATCTTACCCACAGTGTTGGCCGTGGCCGGGGCCACCACCATCACTTCGGCGGCTGCGGCCAGCTCCACATGGCGCACCTTCTCACCGTCAGAAACCCAGTATTGATCGATCAGCGCCGGACGGCCGGTAAGCGTCTGGAAGGTCAGCGGATTGATAAAATGTGCCGCCCCGGGGGTCATGATCACCTGAACCTCTTTCCGGTCGCGGACAAAGAGCCGGGCCAGCTCCGCCGACTTGTAGGCGGCGATACCCCCGGTAACCCCCAGTAGATACATCTTCATAACAGCTCCCTTTACTTTTTACTGCTGCGCGAGCTGCCCGGCGGCAGCTCGATCTCGATTTTTCCTTCATTGATCTCGTGAAGGGCCACGGTAACCTCTTTGCGGGAGCCGCACTCGATCACCGGCCTGGCCCCGTTGCGCAGCTGGCGCCCCCGCTTCGCGGTGGCGATGACAAGGGTATACTTGCTGTTAACCTGCTGCAACAGTTGATCTATAGAGGGATAGATCACCTTTCTTCACCTCCCCAGCCGGGCGGCCTGGCGCCGCGGCTGACTCTGCATTTTTCAGCTTCCATGATCGCGCTGATCGAGGCGGCCGTCTCCTCGACGCGGTCGTTTACTACCAGGTAGTCATAATGACAGTAGGCCGCCAGTTCATGCTGCGCCGCCTCCAGGCGCCGTTTCATGTGCGCCGCATCTTCGGTGGCACGGCCGGCTATACGCATATAGAGCGCCTCCATCGAGGGCGGCGCCATGAATATCAGGACAGCACCGGCCAGCCTGCGGCGGACCTGGAGAGCACCCTGCACGTCAATTTCCAGCAGAAGATCCGTTCCCCGGGCCAGGTTCTCCTCAACCGTCTCTTTAAGAGTCCCGTAATAATGGCCGTGAACGACGGCCCACTCCAGGAAAGCATCTTCTGAAATCAATTCTTGAAACCGGGCCGGGGTGGTGAAATCGTAATCCCGCCCCGCCACTTCTCCGGGCCGGGGCGGCCGGGTCGTCAGCGACGTAGAAATCTGTAATGACGGCCGGTAGAGGAAGAGCCGCTCGCAGACAGTACCCTTGCCTACTCCCGAAGGACCGGAGAGAACAAACAGCAGCCCTGCGGCCATCGCTCATCCTCCTGGATCAAAGTTGTTTAGCTGCCCTCTTCGTTTGAATCTGCGCGGGTCTGCAGACGGTGCCGCACCGTCTCGGGCTGCACCGCCGAGAGGATGACGTGACTGCTGTCGGCGATGATCACCGCCCGGGTGCGGCGCCCGTAAGTGGCGTCAATCAAGATTCCCCGATCCCGGGCTTCGCTGATCAACCTTTTGATCGGCGCCGATTCGGGGCTGACGATGGCGATGATCCGCCCCGCCGAAACGATATTCCCGAATCCGATGTTAATCAACTTTGTGGACACCTTTATAGACCTCTTTTCTCATGTTTCGTTATTCGATATTTTGAATCTGCTCCCGTATCTTCTCCAGTTCGGTTTTCATTTCCACCACCAAGGCGGCAAGCCGGTAATCCTGCGACTTGGCTCCGACCGTGTTGATTTCGCGGAATATCTCCTGGGCAATGAAATCGAGGCGGCGGCCAACAGGACCTTCGCCGCGCAGGGTCCGCCCAAAGGCTTCCAGATGGCTTCCCAGCCGGACCGTCTCTTCGTGGATATCCAGCCGCTCTGCCAGGACGGCGCACTCCATGAGCACCCTGCCCTGATCAAATTGAGCTCCCAGCATCCCGGTGAGCTTGCTCTCCAGGCGTAGTTTCTGCTCCTCCAGGGCCGCGGGAGCAAGGGAGACAAGCTCCTTCACCAGTTCGCCGATCTGACCGAGCCGGGCCTCCAGGTCACGGGAAAGGTTGCTCCCCTCTTCACACCGCCGCTTCACCAGGTTATCCAGCGCCTCCTGCAGCGCTTTCTTCAGAAAGGGCCAGAGGAACTCTTCGCCGGGCGAAGCCCCCGGTGCCTGCAAAACTTCGGGCAGCTGGATCAGGTCTCCCACGCCGATTTTCAAGGGAAGATCGAGGCGAGCCGCCAGGCCCTCCAGGGCCCGGTAATAGGCGGACGCAAGCTCTTCGTTTACCATAACAACCTCTTCGCCGGCCGGCGAACCGCTCAGGGTGATATTTACCTCGATCCGCCCCCGCCGGATCTCTTTCTGGAGCAGGCGGCGGATGCGGTCCTCGAAGAAATAAAGCTCCCGGGGAACCCGAAAAAAGAAATCGGCGTAACGGTGATTAACCGAGCGCAGCTCGGCGGTAACGCTGAAAGCCCCCCCGGAACAGCTGCCCCGGCCATATCCGGTCATACTCTTAAGCAATACCAACCAGACCTCTCTTTCGCTGATCGGGGCGCTGCAGCGGCGGTTTCCTTTTTCCGGCCATGCCTTGATAGACCGCCCTGCCTTGAGCAAACGGCAGAAATTGCCCCAACAACCTGTCTCTGTTTATCTTAACATCTCGGATACCCTAACTCAAGAGTATTTCGATATGACCGGCCTCTTTTTACCGGGATAACCGGGAAAATATTTTTTAATTAATGAGAATACGAGATCTGCCAGGGCCGGCAGGAAGGCGGCGGCACAGGCGACCGCCCACTCGCCGGCGGAGAGCGGTACGGTGCCGAAAAAAACACGTAACAGGGGATGGTGGATCACGACGGCCATGAGGATGCAGGATGAGAGCACGGCCCCGTCGAGGAGAAGGTTGCGGCGGCGGCGTCTTGAAAAAGGGGCTCCTTCGCTGCGGCAGTCGTAAACATAGACCAGCTGCGCCAGAATCAGGGCGGCAAAGGCAATTGTCTGCGCCTTAGCCGGCGCCTCCCCGGATGTCAGGGCCAGGCCAAAGAGCGATACGGTCACCGCCCCGATCATGATGCCGCGCAGAAGCAGCTTGCCCCACAAACCGCGGCTGAAAAGCCCCTCTTCGCGGCGGCGCGGCGGAAGCTCCATCAGCGTATCTTCGGGGGGGTCCACGCCCAGCGCCAGGGCGGGGAGGCCGTCGGTGACCAGGTTGATCCATAAAATCTGGATCGGCCGCAGCGGCAGCGGCAGTCCGGCAAGAATTGCCAGGAACATGGTCAGCACTTCCCCGGTATTGCAGCCCAGCATGAAGCGGATAAATTTGCGGATGTTGCTGTAGATGCTGCGCCCCTCTTCCACCGCGGCCACGATGGTGCTGAAATTGTCGTCAGCGAGGATCAGGGAAGCGGCTTCCCGGGTCACATCGGTCCCCGTGAGCCCCATGGCGATGCCGATATCGGCCTCTTTCACCGCCGGGGCATCGTTGATCCCGTCCCCGGTCATGGCCACCACTTCCCCGCGCTGCTTGAGAGCGCGGACGATGCGCAGCTTGTGCAAAGGGCTGACCCGGGCAAAAACTTGCACCCGGCCGATGATCTGCCGCAGCTGCCGATCGTCGAGGGCATTGAGCTCCCGCCCCAGCAGCACCTTGCCGCCCGGTTGAAGGATCTCGAGGCGGCGGGCCACTGCCTCGGCGGTGGAGCGGTGGTCCCCGGTGATCATGACCACCCTTATGCCTGCCCGGCGGCAGAGGCGGATGGCCGGCAGGGCTTCGGGGCGCGGCGGGTCTTCAAGCCCGAACAGGCCTGCCCAGACCATCTCTCTCTCGATCCCGTCCGCACGCTCCGAAGCGGGCTCCGCAGATGCAGCGGCATGATTTGCCGGCTCCGCTCCCGGAGGCAGATCCCGGAAGGCCACCGTTAGCGGGCGCAGCGCCAGCCCGGCCATGATCTCGAGCTGGGCCAGCAGTTCCCGCCGTTTCGCCGCGTTCAACGGCGCGATTCTACCTTTTTCGGAGAGGTAGTAACGGCAGCGCTCGAGCACAATTTCCGGCGCTCCCTTGAGCAGGAGCCGGCGGCTGCGTGCGCGGCCGCGCTGGACCACGCTCATCATCTTCCGTTCCGGAGAAAAAGGGTACTCCCTCTCCCGCAGGCGCAGATCGGGATTGATTCCGGCCGCCGAGGCGGCTTCGAGAAGAGCGGCCTCGGTGGGATCACCTTTAAACGAAGCGCCATCGCGATAGGCATTGTTGCACTGTGCGGCAATAAAAAGCGAGAACCTGAGCGGTTCGTCAGGATGCAATGCCGCTTTTTCCCAGCCGCTCCCCTCTTCTTTTTTAAGCATGAACCGCCCTTGTTCGAACTTGTAGAGGCGGTCACCGGTGAAAATTCGGTTTACGCTCATCTTGTTTTCGGTAAGGGTCCCCGTCTTGTCGGAGCAGATCACGGTAGCCGACCCGAGCGTTTCCACCGCGGGGAGCCGGCGGACGATGGCCCGGCGGCGGATCATCCGCTGCACCCCCAGGGCCAGGGAGACGGTGACAATGGCCGGCAGCCCTTCGGGGATGGCGGCGACAGCCAGGCTGACGCCGGCCATGAACATGGCGTATGGCGGTTCGCCGCGGAATACACCGAGCAGGGTCATCCCCACGCAGACCGCCAGGCAGGCCCAGACCAGGATCTTGCCGAGGCGGGCCAGCCGCGCCTGCAAGGGGGTGGCGCCGCGTTCCGCCTCCTTGATCATGTGAGCGATCCGTCCGATTTCTGTCTCCATCCCCGTAGCCACGACCACGCCCCGCCCCCGCCCCGCGACCACCTCGGTGCCGCTGAATACCATGTTTCCGGCATCGCCCGGAGAAGCGGCGGCAAAAGGGAGAGCTCCGGCTCTTTTGAAGACGGCGGCCGATTCTCCTGTCAGCGGCGCCTCGTTGACCGTAAGCGCCTGGGCCTCGAGCAGCCGCAGGTCGGCGCAGACCCGGTCTCCGGCCTCGAAGTAGACCAGGTCTCCGGGAACCACCTCTGCGGCGGGAGTAATACGTACCCCCCCCTCCCGCAGCACCCGGGCTCGCGGCGCGGCCAGTTTTTGCAGGGCTTCCAGGGAGCGCTCCGCGCGGTACTCCTGGATCAGCCCGAGGACGGCATTGAGCAGCACGATTACAAGGATGGTGAGGGCATCCGATATTTCCCCCAGCAGCGCTGCCAGCAGGGTGGCCCCAAGCAGGATCAGAACCATGAAGTCTTTGAACTGGTTTAGAAAGAGCAGCGGCAGGGAGATGCGTGAGGCCGCGGCCAGGATATTTTCACCCCAGCGGCGGCGCCGTTTTTCTGCCTCTTTTTCCGTCAGACCTGCCTCCGGAAGCGTTCCCAGCCTGCGGCAGACCTCGCCGGCGTTCAAGGTAGTCCACTCGGAAAACACAGCAGGCCCCCTTCGGCATTCAATTTCTCTTAATTGATATGCCTCCGGGAGCACGCTGATGACTTCTTCAGGCCAGGCTAGGACTTGCCTTCGTAATCGTAAAAACCGCGGCCTTTTTTCCGTCCCCATTCTCCCCTGACATATTTCTCGACTACCGAGGGCGAGGGTCTCTCGGCGGGATCTCCGGTCTCCCGGTAGCGCTCCATGGCGATATGGTAGCTCAGATCGATCCCGGTCAGGTCCATCAGGGTAAAGGGTCCCATGGGATGCCCCAGAGCATTCACCACGGCGCTGTCAATATCCGCGGCGGATGCGACACCGGTGTCGAGCAAGAAGAGAGCCTCGTCCATAATCCGGCGCAAAATCCGGTTGACCAGAAAGCCGTAGATCTCTTTTTGCAACAGCACCGGTTTTTTCCCCATCTTCAAGGCCAGCTCCATCGCCGCCCCGGCGGTCTCCTCTGCTGTATGCGGCCCCTTGACCACCTCGACGCATTTCATTACCAGGGCGGGGTTGAAAAAATGCATGTTGCAGACGAGGGCAGGACGGC
>CAZPET010000050.1:0-9228 GCA_964585625.1 uncultured Syntrophomonadaceae bacterium | reverse complement strand
GGGGTATGGTCAAACTTGAAATCACCGGTATAGACTGCGATCCCGGCGGGAGTGTTCAAGACCACTCCCACCGAACCGGGGATACTGTGGTTTGTCCGGAAAAACTCGAGGCGGAAATTATCCGAAATGGCCAGGTCCTGGCCCGCCTTGATCTCATGCATCTTCAGCGGGGGGAGCTGCTCGAACTCCTCGAGCTTGGCCTTCAACAGGCCGAGAGTGAGACGGGTTCCGTATACCGGCACCGGCAGCTCTGCGATGACGTATGGGAGCGCGCCGATGTGATCCTCGTGTCCGTGCGATAGGATGATTGCCCGCAGCTTATCCCTGTTTTCCAGAAGGTAAGTGATATCCGGCAGCACGATATCGATGCCGTGCATCTCTTCTTCCGGAAATTTAAGGCCGGCGTCGAGGAGAATGCAGTCATCATTGCATTCGAAGAGAAACATGTTCTTCCCGATCTCCCCGACGCCGCCCAGCGGGATTACCCGCAGGCTGCTGTTCTTGTTCTTCAAATTATCAATACTCCTTCTAAGATTTATGTGGCGATTCAAGCGCTCGCCAGTTCGCGAATGCGCAGCAGCTCTTTAAGGCCGGCCAGGGCCTCACCTTCAAGCGGCAGAAGCGGCAGGCGCGGGCTGCCGGCATCAATGCCGATCAGGTTCAGGGCCGCTTTGACCGGGATCGGGTTCGCCGCCATGAAGAGACCGCGAAACAGCGGCAGCAGCGCCAGGTGCAGCCGGGCCGCTTCCGTAACCCGCCCCTGTTTGAAGAAGTCGATCATGGCGGCAATCTGCGGGCCGACCAGGTGCGAGGCCACGCTGACCGCCCCCACCGCGCCCACGCTGAGCATCGGCAGGGTCAGCGCGTCATCACCCGAATATACGCTGTAGCCTGGCGGCGCCTTGGCACAGATTTCCGCCGCCTGCTCCAGGCTGCCGCCGGCTTCTTTCAGGGCAACTATATTTTCAATCTCAGCCAATCGAAGCACTGTCTCCACGGTCATATTCACGCCGGTCCGCCCCGGGACATTGTAGAGCATCACCGGCAGATCGGTCTCTTCGGCAATAACGCGGAAATGCCGGTAGAGCCCCTCCTGGGTCGGCTTGTTGTAATAAGGGGTTACCAGCAGGATCGCATCCACCCCGGCTTGAGCCGCCTCCCTGGTCAGGGAGACAGCCGCAGCGGTGCAGTTGCTTCCCGTGCCTGCTATTACCGCCGCCTTCCCCTCCACCGCCTTGACGACAGTCCGAAACAGCGTCAGCTTCTCCTCCGTGGTCAGAGTCGGCGATTCCCCGGTGGTTCCCGAGACCACCAGTCCGGTGGAGCCGTGCTCAACCAGGTAGCGGGCCAGGCCGGCGGCGGCTTTATAATTAACAGCCCCTCTTTCGTCGAAGGGGGTTATCATTGCCGTGATCACAGTTCCCAGCGTTACTGACAAAAAAAGCACCTCCCTAAGTATAGCATAACCGGGCTTGATGTAAAATCCGCAGGCTGCCGGTTTCCGCCTGCGGGCGCTCTAGAGCAAATTTACCAGGACCGGCTGCAACTGCCGGCCGGATAAAGCTGCTTCCGCCGCCGGCAGGATCAGGTCTACTTTGGCCACCAGGGAATTGGGTTTCTCCACGGGATTATCCTGGCCAAAAGGAACCAGGAAGATATGCTTCGTATTGAAGAGCAGGGCCAGGTTGCGGGCATTCAAGCCGAGCCCGTCGTTGGTCGAGATCGAGAGAAGCAGCGGCAGCCCGTTGCGCAGCTGCGCCTTTGCCGCCATCAGGACTGCCGTATCGACGATCCCGTTTGCCAGTTTGGCCATGGTATTGCCGCTGCAGGGGGCGATCACCAGAAGATCGAGCAGCTTTTTCGGGCCGATGGGCTCCACATCGACAATGCTGATCCAGGGCTGCCGCCCGGTGATCTGCTCTATTTTCCGCCGCACCGCGGCAGCCGTGCCGAAGCGGGTATCGGTCTGCTGCACCGCCGGAGATAAAATCGGAAAAAGGTCCGCGCCGGCCAGGACCATATTTTCCAATTGGGGCAAAATTGCCTCAATGGTACAGTGAGATCCGGTCAGCGCCACCCCGATCCGTTTATCTTTCAGGGTTGACATCTCTCCTCTTCCTTTCAATAGGACTGTGGTTTTGTTGGGCCTCTGCGATGAGGCGCCGGTAAACACGCGCCAGGATCCGTCCGGCAGTTCGCGGGGCCGCCTGCCCCGGCAGACCGGGCAGCAGCAGTGCGGTCAGGCCGAGAGCGGCGGCGGCATCAAAGTCGGTTCCTCCCGGCGCTGAAGCCAGGTCCAGGATGAGAGCCTCTTTTTTAACCTGCTTCAGGAGAGCCGCTGTCAGGAGGGGCGCCGGAGCGGTATTAAAGATAAAGTCCGCTCCTGCAAGCGCCTCCGCCGCGCTCGTGATATCGTAAGGGGTAAAGCCGGCCGAAAAGGCCAGCGCGGCGCTCTCCTGCCGCCGCACCAGCACTCTTACACGGGCGCCCAGGCCCTGCAGCGCCCTGGTTAGGGCCGTGCCGCAGCGGCCCAGCCCGATAACCAGGGCGATACTGCCGTGCAGGGTCACCGGCGAAAACTCCATCGCTTTCTGGATCGCTCCTTCGGCGGTAGGAATGGCATTGAGCAAAGCCAGCTCTTCATCTTCGCCGGTAATCACCAGGTAACATTTTTCAGCAAGCTGCTCTTTAAGCGGGGCCGCCGCCGCACCCGCCAGCAGGATCACTTCCGGGCCCGTCTTGGCCAGGCAAGAGGTCAGGGAAAATCTCTCCGCGGCAAAGAGCGCATTGACACTGCCGTCGGCCCTGATCCCTGAGAGCGGGGCGATCAGCGCTCCGGCTCCGGCCAAGTCTTCTTCACGGGCGATCCCGCTACTTTCTATACCGGAGGCCCGCTCAAAACCGGCTATTTTGACTTCAATACCGGCTTCTTTCCAGCAGCGGTAAAGCTCTATTTCCCGCCTGTCTCCGCCGCAGAGAATTATGTTCAGATCCTGCCCCGGCAAAGCTCCCGCCTCCCAACCTTTTCAATTCAGTATATGTATCCCTGCAAGATTGGGTTAAAAAAACCCGGGTAATAAACCCGGGCCGGACAATATGTGTTTAATATCAGGCCGTCTAGGCGACCTGGTGGACCTCGACGTCGGAAGCGCCGTACTGCCGCAGGATCGAGGCGGCCTCTTCAACCTTTTCATCGCTGGCCTTCATGCTTACGAGAATACCGCCCCGGCGGACCTGCTCCTCGTAATATTCTCCTCTTTCTTCAGGTAGGCCGTAGTCTATCAATCCGCCGGCGATCCCTCCTGTAACCACACCGGTCAGGGCGGCGGCAATCGGGCCTGCCGCGATGATGGGGCCGACTCCCGGAATCAGGAGAGCGCCCACACCTGCCAGCAGGCCGGCAATCCCTCCCAGCGCTCCGCCGGTAAAGGTGCCTTCACTCAGATCCTGACCTCCCATGCCGCCCTGTCCGCCGCCTCCCTGCTGCTCGTCCCTGGCAATGAGTGAGACATCCCGGTCAAAACCTTGCTCCTTCAAGGTTTCGAGGGCATCCTCAGCTTGATTCCGGTCATGAAATACCCCCACTACAACTTTGCTCATCGTTTAGCCTCCTTAAGTGCTGTCACACTCTAAAGGCTATTATCTCCGGGGCGTGCATTTTTATGCTTTACCGGATTGAAACGATCAGCTCTTTTTGATCGATATGATAATGGTATCCCCGCCGATTTTTACGACGCTGGACCAGGGGATGGTGACCTCGTCACGGTATCCGAAACCGAAAATGCCGCTTTTCCCGGCCAGCAGCAGCGCCTTTATCTCTCCGCTGCCCTGGTCGATCAGCAGGTCGGCCCGGCCGGCAGGTCCCCAGAAATTGCCTTCTTCCAGGTCAACCAGCTCCTTGCGGGCCAGTTCGCTCAAACGCATTTTTGATCTCCCCTCATTGATCAATGCCGGTATGGCCGAAACCGCCCTCTCCCCGCGCCGTCTCCTGGAGCGCCGCGGTCGGGACCAGCTTTACCCTGGGAATGGGACAGAGGACCATCTGGGCGATACGGTCCCCCCGGCGCACTGAAAAAGGCGCGGGGCCGAGGTTGATCAATATAACCTTGATCTCGCCGCGATAGTCGGCGTCCACCGTTCCCGGAGAATTCAGCAGGCCGATACCAAAGCGGGCGGCCAGCCCGCTCCGGGGGCGGATCTGCAGTTCATACCCATGCGGGACCGCAACCTTCAGCCCGGTCGGGATCATCTGGAAAGCTCCCGGTTGCAATATCACATCCTCCGCAACCGCGGCATGGAGATCAAGCCCCGCTGCCCCGGCAGTCATGTAGGCGGGCAGGGGCAGCCCCCCGGCATGGGCCATTACCTCTACCGGCAATTCTACTGTTTCCTGTTTCATCTGATCAGCCACCCTTGATGAATTTGGCAGGCCAAGGTTGCAGAGGCGATCCGCGAGGTTTTTCCACATCGCTCATAGCCTCCAGTTAGTTGATTTGGTGCCAGGCACCGGATCAACTAACTTTACTTTGGACAAAGGCCTGGCCCTGCCTTTCTATTATACGGCGGCTGCAGCGCTTACTCCTGCCAGATGCGGATATCGATGCTGCCGTTCCAGTTTGAACTGCGGATCATGATCAGCCGGTCGGTGTTGTTGCGAAACTTGAAATCCAGGGTGTCGGCCACGGTGGCATCCATCCCCGGGGGCACATATCCCACCGGCTGGCTGTGCGGATAACGTTCCACTATTTCAAGGCCGGCCCGCAGAACGGCATTGTAGAGGGTGGTGGAAACCTGGCAGACCCCTCCGCCCAGGCCGGGGACCACCGTATTGCCGACAATAACCGGGGCCGGCCGGTAACCTCGCTCCGCCGTGCGCGGGCCGTTGGCCGCATTGAATGAAAAGATCTCTCCGGGCAGAAGCAGGTAGTTGTTCAAAGATGCGGTGGCGAGAATTATATTGGTGGCCCGCCCGCCTCCCCCTCCGATCCAGGTCCGGAAAGCCCCGATCTCTTGGCTGATCGATAAGAAGTGGGCTGCCGTGATCTCCGGATCGAGCTGGATCACCTCCGGCAGCACCTTGCTGCCTGCGGGAGCGGCCATGATCTTCTCTACCGTGATCCGGCGGTCAATCTGCCACCCCATAACCTCGGCCGCGATCTCGCCGCTTTGCGGATCGATGAACGCATTGCGCGGCGGATGATCGATCTTTGCGGACAACTCCTCGACCTGGGCTGCAACTTCACGGCGCGAGAGCCCTTCGACAAGTTTTCCCTCCAGCTCCACTCCGCGGCGAACGCGGCTTTCACCTGACGGGAAAATAGCACAACCGGCGGCGGTGATAAGAATAAGGCCGAAGCAGCAAAGGAGAGACGGCCCCAAAATTCCCGGCCGCGGCCGGATGAAACGGCGGGACCCGTTCATCTCGGCCAGCCCGGATTGAGCAGCTCTGCGGCGCTGACGACGGAGAGACCCTTTTCCCTGATCCATGGCAGGATTTCCCGGAGCAGCTGCACCGTATCCGCAGTAGGATGCATCAATATGATCTGCCCCGGGGCGAGATTGCGGACGATCCTTTCACGCATCAGATCCACCCCCGGCTTCTGCCAGTCCACGGTATCGAGGGTCCAGAGAAGGGTGCGCATCCCCTGCCGGGAAACGATCTCCAGGGTCAGCGGGTTATATTCTCCTTTATGCGGGGTAAAGTAGAGCGGATAGGAGCCCACGGCATCAAAGATGATCTCGTTTGTTTGCCGGATGGAGCGGGCCATGGCCCAGGAATCGAGCTCCGGAAAAACCTCGTCATCCGCATAGCCATGATTCCCCAGTTCATGTCCCGCGGCGGCAATCTGCTGGAGCAGCGCCTCGTTTTTCTCGGCCCACCGCCCGGTCAGGAAGAAGGTGGCGCGGACCCCCTCTCTCTGCAGCACGCGCAGCATCTCCGGAAGATCCTCTTCGCCCCAGGCTACATTGATCATCAGGGAGACACAGGGTTTTCGCGGGTTGCCCTGCGCGGCCGGCAATGCCGGGTAGTGATCCCAGCGCACCGGGGGGAGCAGCTCGCGATAGACCGGCAGGACCTTCTCCCCGGCAGGGGCTTTCATCACCAGGTCGATAGTCGCCTCCTGGTCTATTTCCAGCCCGTTCAATTCTGGGATGATGCGCTCATTCCCCATATCGATCTGCGCGCTGACCGCCTCCCGGCCCTGGTACCTGGCCATCCGGTCGACAATTTGCGCCACTTCGGCGCGAAGGAGACGCTCGACCGGCTGACCTTGCAGCATTACCCCGGCCTTGACCCCGTTAAAATGGCGCCGCAGCGGTTCATCAAACTGAAAATAGAGCACGGCCACCGCCGCGGTGAGAAGCAGGGCCGCGGCAACCCATTTCCACCACCATTTTTTAGACTTCACCCCGGCATGCCTGACACTCTCCTCTCTCCTGGTTCAGTCAACCGGCTCTTTTTCTTTAGCGGAACTGATCCTGATCATTTAGCAACTCTGAAACCGTCACCGGGCAGTAGCCCCGTTCGCGCAGGAGGGCCAGGATCTGGGGCAGCGCTTCACGCAGGACCGGGGATCCCACCCGGAAGAGGATGATCGCCCCGCCGTGCAGCCTGTTCCCGACGCGAGCGCTTACCTCGGCAGAATCCCTGCTGAGGTAATCGTATGATTCCACAGACCAGAGCACAGTCCGGCAGCGGCGCTTCCTCGCATGCTGCAGGATAATGCCGTTGTAAAGGCCCAGCGGCGGCCTGAAAAGGCCGGGACGATATTCCAGAATCTCCTGCGCGGCTTCATTGAAACCGTCGATTTCATGTTTGATCTCTTTTTCGGTCAGGTAAAGCAGGTTGGCATGATTCAGGGTATGATTGCCGATTTCATGTCCCTGCTCCAGGATCATCTTTGCCGCCGCAGGATGGCTTTTCAGCCATGTTCCGGTAAGGAAAAAAGTGGCCTGAACACCTTCTTTCTTCAGAGCCTGCAGAAGCTCTTCCAGGCCCTCGCTGCTCCAGAGGGTTTCAAACGTAAGGGCCACCCGGTAGGGGCTGCCCGGCGCGTAATAGATCGCCCCGGGCGGCGCCGGGGAGAGCTGCTGCAGGGCGCTGGTCACCAGCAATGCTCCCAGAAGCATGATCAAACAGAGCCCCAATTTTTCAGCCCGGCGCCAGGTTCTCAACATATCCGCGACCACTTCCGTGGAATTTATCAAGATTGACTTGTTAGATTCTATGCCCACATTTTTTTGCTTATGCGGGCATAAAAAAAACCCTAGTAGCTAGGGTTTTTGTTTTGAGCGTTGCGGGGGACGCTGTCGCCGTCCCTTCTCCCTGTCGCGCGGCGGCAGGTCGGGCGGCTTCGGCAGAAGCTCCTTGCGGGAGAGATTGATCCGTCCTTTTTCATCGATATCCGTTACCTTGACCTTGATCTCATCGCCCAGATTGACTACGTCCTCGGTCCGCTCCACGCGGCGGTGATCCATGCGTGAAATATGGAGCAGTCCTTCCTTGCCGGGCAGCACCTCGATGAAGGCGCCGTATTTCTCGACCCGGGTTACCTTGCCGGTGTAAACCTGGCCCGGTTCGACATCGGCGATCAGCGATTCGATCATCTCCTGTGCCTTCTTGCCGGCTTCCATATCTACGGCCAGGATATAAACCTTGCCGTCAGATTCGATGTTGATCTCTACCCCAGTTTCAGCGGTAATCTTGTTGATCACGCGCCCGCCGGGGCCGATCACATCGCGGATCTTATCCACATCTATCTGCATGGTGATCATTCGCGGCGCATAAGGTGAAAGCTCGGGCCGCGGACGCTCGATCTTCTCCTGCATGATCCCGAGGATGTACCTGTAACCTTTGTCCGCCTGCTCGAGAGCCCGGGATAGAATCTCCAGCGAGATCCCCTTTGTTTTGATATCCATCTGCAGGGCGGTGATCCCTTCGGCGGTTCCGGCTACTTTGAAGTCCATATCACCGAGAAAATCCTCGATCCCCTGGATGTCGGAGAGGATGGCTACGCTCTTGTCCTCCTTGATCAGCCCCATGGCAATGCCGGCCACCGCCTTGGCGACGGGAATACCGGCATCCATCAGGGAGAGGGAGCCGGCGCAGACGCTGGCCATCGAGGTGGAGCCGTTTGACTCGAGGACCTCGGATACCAGGCGAATGGTATAGGGGAACTCCTCTTCACCCGGGATCACGAATTCCAGGGCCCTTTCCGCCAGGGCGCCGTGGCCGATTTCGCGCCGCCCGGGGCCGCGCATGAAACCGGCTTCGCCGACACTGTACGGCGGAAAGTTGTAGTGATGCATGAAGCGCTTCGACTCTTCGATGCCGAGGCCGTCGAGGATCTGGACATCCCGCGGCGCGCCCAAAGTGCAGACGTTGAGCACCTGGGTCTGCCCCCGGGTAAATATGGCCGAGCCGTGCGTGCGCGGCAGCACCGACACCTCGCAGTTGATCGGCCGGATCTCGTCCGGCTTGCGCCCGTCGGGGCGCAGGGATTCCTGCAGGATCATCGTGCGCATGGTCTCTTTGAGCACCTTCTCGTAGAGAAACTTGATATCGCGCTCATGCTCGGGATATTGCTCCAGGAATTGCGCCATGGCCTCTTCCTTTAATGCGGCCAGCTTCTCTTCGCGCTCCTGCTTCTCGGCGGTGCGCAGGGCCTGGTCGATCCTCTGGCGAAAGAAAGGTTCTACCTGTGCCGCCAGTTCGGGCAGCGGTTCAAATAAAGAGAGCTCTATCTTGGGAAGACCGGCCCTGGCGACCATCTCCTCCTCCAGGGCAACGATCTGTTTGATCGTCTCGTGCCCCGCGTCGAGGCAGGCGAGCAGTTCCTCGCGGCTGATCTCCTGGGCACCGGCTTCGACCATGGTGATCGCATCCTTCGTGCCGGCAACGGTCAGGTGGAGCCTGCTTTGCTGTGACTGCTCCAGGTCCGGATTGATCACCGGTTTTCCGTCGATCAGGCCGATCATGACCGCTGCGATGGGTCCGCCGAAGGGAATTCTGGAGATTGACAGCGCCGCTGAAGCGCCGATAATCGAGAGTATCTCCGGAGGGCAGTTCTGGTCAATCGAGAGAACTGTGGCCACAATATGAACCGAGTTGCGCAGCTCTTGCGGAAAGAGCGGCCTCAAGGGACGGTCAGTCAGGCGGCAGCTGAGAATTGCTTTCTCCGTGGGACGGCCCTCGCGCTTGATGAAGCCGCCGGGAATGCGGCCCAC
>CAZPET010000049.1:0-9229 GCA_964585625.1 uncultured Syntrophomonadaceae bacterium | reverse complement strand
AGGGCGGAGACAGGTTCGTCGAGGATGAAAAGCTCGGGCTGCGGCAGCAGCACGCAGGCCAGCCCGAGGCGCTGCTTCATCCCGCGGGAATAGCCCGCGGCGCGGCGGTTCGCGGCCGCAGCCAGGTCGAAGCGGGCCAGGATCTGCTCGATGCGAGCCCGCCCCTCCTCTGCCGGGATTCCGTTTACCGCCCGGACGAACTCGAGCACTTCGCGGCCGGTGAGCGCCTCCGGAAAGGCCGGCTCTTCGGGCAGGTAGCCGATTCTTCTCTTCAACCCGCGGGAAAGTCCGGGACGCACCTCCTGCCCCAGCAGGGCGGCGCTCCCGCCGGAAGGGTTGAGCAACCCAATCAGGATCTTTATGGCCGTCGTCTTTCCGGCCCCGTTAGGTCCCAGGAACCCGTAGACCGCCCCCGGGGGGACCTTCAGGGAGATCCCCTGCAGGGCCCGGTGCCCGTGAAAACTTTTACTGAGATCCCGGATCTCGATCGCGTTCACTGCTCTGCTCTCCCGAAGAGAAAGTAAGCTATCGGCCCAAAAAAGTTGATTATAATGATGAGCACAATCCAGACCGGCATGGAGAGGCTGCGCGTGCTGCGGCGGCGCAGCAGATCAACCAGCGCCCAGACCATCAGGACAACCTGCAGCAGCAGCAGGGGCCATAACTTCAGCACCAGGTCAAGAACCTCGTCAAAGCTCATCTATCCTTCCCCCTTCCCTCGCATGAAATCATAGGGTCAAACGCAGCCGCTTCTACCGTTTTCCCTTCTTGCGCCGCCTCACGCATTCCGTCAAGAGATATTCGATCTGTCCGTTTATCGAGCGGAAATCATCCTCCGCCCAGGCCGCCAGTTCCCTCCAAAGGGACGGTGATATCCGCAGTAACAGCTGCTTTTTCTCATTATCTTTGTTTGCCATCTATCAATGTCCCTTTTTCTTCTTTATTAATACAGAGATCCGCTGTTGATCACCGGTTGGGCGTCCCTGTTTCCGCAGAGGATGACCAGCAGATTGCTGACCATGGCCGCCTTGCGCTCCTCGTCCAGCTGCACGATATCGTTCTCATTGAGCTTCGTCAGCGCCATCTCTACCATGCTCACCGCTCCCTCAACAATCATCTGCCTTGCGTCAATAATCGCCGAAGCCTGCTGCCTCTGGAGCATGGCTGCGGCAATTTCCGGAGCATAGGAAAGATGGGTGATCCTCGCTTCCATGATCTCCAGTCCGGCAAGATCCACTTTTGATTGGATCTCCGCCCTTAATTTCTCCGCCACTTCCTGGCTGCTGCCGCGAAGGGAATGCTCGTTGTTCTCATCTGATACATCGGAGATGTCATAGGGATAAAGCCGCACAATATTTCGCAGCGCCGAGTCGCACTGGATAGATAGGAATTCCGTGTAGTTGTCTACATTGAAGACCGCTTTGGCCGTGTTGACAACCTTCCAGATAACCACGATCCCGATTATGATGGGGTTGCCCAGCCGGTCATTGATTTTTTGTTTCTCATTGTTCAGGGTCATTGCTTTCAGCGATATCTTTTTGTTTGGAAAGGTAATATTGGTGGCCGATCCCGCATCTTTATCGGGAACCTGTTTGAGAGATAGAATACCGGATGAAGTGACTGAGGCAGCCGGATTGACCGCAGTGGTAAAGGGGTTGACAAAGAAAAATCCCTCGCCTTTAAGCGTACCGTAATATCTGCCGAACAGGGTCAGCACCAGGGCCTCGTTCGGTTTTAGCACCTTCAAGCCCAGAAAAATGATCGGTCCGATGATAACAAGGTAAATTAAACCGGCAACGATCATGATTACCCCGGAAATAGTGGCGGCTCCATCTGCAATAATTTTGATTCCCCAAATGAATAGAAGCAGTGCGGCAATCATCAAGATAATGTTCAGCAGAAGAACCGGCATACCGCCTGTTGATTTCGGCGCGATTTCTTGATCATGCCGTTTCCCTTCGCCCGGCTTAAAATTCTCCGACATTTGACCAGCTCCTTTTAGATTATGATATCATTATAGTATCATAGGTATATTATCCCGTTATCTGAGAAATGTCAACATTTTTTTACGGATACAGAGGTGACAGGGGACGTTTCTCTGTCACCTACAGTGGATTTTCACCCCGGACTTTTACCAGTGGGCCGGCTCTAGAAAAGCGCCCCCGCTGGAAAATGGCGGGGGCGCTTGAATCGCATATGGCGGGCCGGATTAACCGGCTTTTCTCACGTTTACTGCGCAGACCTTGAACTCGGGCGTGGCCGCAACGGGGCAGAGCGCATCATTGGTCAGCAGGTTCGCCGCAGCCTCCCGGTAATGGAAGGTCATGAAAACATGGCCGGGCCTGACCCTCTCGGTCAGGGTGACCCTGGCGGTGACCTCACCCCGCCGCGAGCTGATCTCGGCCAATTCGCCTTCCGTCAGGCCGAGCCGGGCGGCGTCGTCCGGGTGCAGTTCGACGAACTCCTCGGGACGGTGCTGCTCCAGGGGCACGGAGCGGCGGGTCATCGTTCCGGTATGGTAATGGAACATGTGGCGCCCGGTGGAGAGAACAAAGGGATATTCTCCGTCCGGCAGCTCCGCCGGCGGCTTGTAGGCCACCGGGGTGAATTGCCCCATCCCGCGTGAGAATTTGCCCACGTGCAGGTAAGGCGTTCCCGGATGCTCGCTGTTGGAGCATGGCCACTGCAGGGATCTTTCCGCGGCCAGCCGACTGTAGCTGATCCCGGCGTAGCTGGGCGACAGTGAAGCCATCTCGTTGAAAACATCTTCGGCCCCGCTGTAGCTCCAGTCTAGCCCGAGGCGGTTGGCCAGCCCGGTGAGGATCTCCCAGTCGGCGCGCGCTTCGCCCGGCGGGGGCACCGCCGGATAGCTCAGCTGGACCCGCCGTTCGGTGTTGGTATAGGTGCCCAGCTGCTCGGCATAAGCGGCCGCCGGCAGGACCACGTCGGCGTAAGCAGCCGTCTCGGTCATGAAGATATCCTGCACTACCAGGAACTCGAGCCTCTCCAGCGCCTCGCCGGCATGGTTGGCGTTGGCCTCGCTCAAGACCGGGTTTTCACCCATGATCAGCATGCCCTTGATTTTTCCGTCGTAGGCGGCATTCATCGCCTTCGTCACCGTCAGGCCGGGTTTCTCGCTCAGCGGCACCCCCCAGGCATTTGAAAACTTCTCCTGGACCTGCGGATCGCCCACCTTCTGGTAAGCGGTGTATACGTTGGGCAGGGCGCCCATATCGCAGGCCCCCTGGACGTTGTTCTGCCCGCGCAGCGGGTTCACCCCGGCCGAGGGCTTGCCCATGTTGCCGGTAATCATGGCCAGGTTGGCCACGGAGAGAACGTTGTCGGTCCCGGTGGTGTGCTGGGTAATCCCCATTGTGTAGAGGATGGCCGCGCTTTCCGCCGTGGCGTAAGCCCGCGCGGCGGCGCGTAGATCGCTTACCGCCACCCCGGTAATTTCGGAAACACGGTCGGGCGTATATTCAGCCACTCTCTCCTTCAGCTTCTCGAAACCCTCGGTGCGCTTCTCGATAAAATCGACGTCGAGAAGATCTTCGGTGATGATGATATGCATGAGCCCGTTCAGCAGGGCCACATCTGAGCCCGGCCTCAGCCGCAGGTGATAATCGGCCAGCTTTGCCATCTCGGTGACCCGCGGGTCGGCCACGATCAGGGCGGCCCCCCGCTTCACCGCTTCGCGGACCCGGTAGCCGATCACCGGATGGGTCTCCGAGGTGTTCGAGCCGATTATGAGAATTGCGCCGGCCTCGGGAATTTCACCGATACTGTTCGTCATTGCGCCGCTTCCGAATGCAGTGGCCAGACCGGCCACGGTCGGAGAGTGTCAGAGGCGGGCGCAGTGATCGACATTGTTCGTGCCGAGGCTGCGCATCAACTTCTGGAAAAGGTAGTTGTCTTCATTGCTCGTCTTGGCCGAGCTGAGCCCCATCAGAGAATCGGCGCCGTAGCGGTTGATCAGGCCGCGCACCTTCTCCGCGACCAGGTCCAGCGCCTCGTCCCACGAGGCCTCCACAAAGACGCCCTCTTTCTTGATCAGCGGCCTGGTGAGCCGCTCATCGCTTTGCACGAAATCCCAGCCGAAGCGCCCCTTGGAGCAGAGATGCCCGTGGTTGACGGGACCCTCAAAATCGGGGCTGGCTCCGATGATGCGGCCGTCCTTTACGTGCAGGTAGATGCTGCACCCGGTGCCGCAGTATGGGCAGATCGTCTTCACCCTGTCCACTTCCCAGGGACGTCCCTTGCCAACGCCGGCCCTGGGCGTCAGGGCACCCACCGGGCAGACATCGACGCACATCCCGCAGAAGACGCAGCTTGATTCTTCTATTGGATCCCCGAAAGCCGGTCCGACGACGGTGCCGAAACCGCGGCCGATAAAGTCGATTGCCCCGGCCCCGTTGATCTCCTGGCAGCGGCCCACGCAGCGGCCGCAGAGGATGCACTTGTTCATATCCCGGATATAGAAGGGGTTGGTATCATCAAGGGGCAGCTCCTTGACCTCGCCGTCAAAATCGCTCGAGGAGATCCCGTAGCGGTAGCAGTAATCCTGCAGCTTGCACTGCCCCGTCTTCTCGCAGGTGATGCATTCGAGGGGGTGGTTGGCCAGGATCAACCGGAGAATGGTGGTCCTCGCCTGCACGACCCGTTCGGATTCGGTGTGCACAACCATGTCCGGGCCCACGGGGGCGCAGCAGGAGGCCACCAGCGCGCGGGCCCTCTCCACCTCGACCACGCAGATGCGGCAGGCGCCGGCTGGAGCCAGCTCGGGGTCGTGGCAGAAGGTGGGGATATCGATCCCCAGCTGCCGGGCCGCTTCGAGAATCGTCGTCCCCGGCCTCACTTCCACCGGCCGGCCGTCTATGGTTAATTTAATTGCTGACATCGGCTTCCCTCCTTACACGAGTTACCTTTATCGCTTCCTGGCGGCACCGCTCCACGCAGCTGCCGCAGCGGGTGCAGATCGCCGGATCAATCACGTGAGGCTCCTTGCGCTCGCCGCTGATCGCTTCGACCGGGCAGATCCGGGCGCAGCGTGTGCAGCCGTTGCAGAGCTCGGGGTCGATGGTATAGTCGAACAGCGCCTTGCAGACCCCGGCGCGGCAGAATTTTTCGTTGATATGCTCCTCATACTCATGGCGGAAGTAGCGGATCGTGCTCAAAACCGGGTTGGGGCAGGTCTGGCCCAGCCCGCAGAGAGCGCTGTCCTTGATCGAGAAAGCCAGGTCGTGCAGCCGGTCAAGATCGTCCGGCTTGCCCCTCCCCTCGGAAATTCCCTCCAGGATCTCCAGCATCCGCTTGGTCCCCTCACGGCAGGGAATGCACTTGCCGCATGATTCTTTCTGGGTGAAGTTCAAGAAATAGCGGGCCAGGTCGACCATGCAGGTGCGCTCGTCCATCACCACGAGCCCGCCCGAGCCCATGATCGCGCCGGCCTTGGTCAGCGAATCGTAATCCACCGGCAGGTCGAGCTGCTCTGTAGGGATACAGCCGCCGGAGGGGCCGCCGGCCTGGACAGCCTTGAATTCGCGGCCGCCCTTGATCCCGCCGCCGATATCAAAGATGATCTCGCGCAGCGAGATCCCCATGGGCACTTCGCAGAGACCGGTGTTACGGATTTTGCCCGCCAGGGCGAAAACCTTGGTCCCCTTGCTTCCCTCGGTACCGATCTTGATATATTCTTCCACCCCGCCCTCGCGGACGATCAGGGGGATATTGGCATAACTTTCGACGTTGTTAATGCAGGTGGGTTTATCCCACAAACCGGAGTTCGCCGGGAACGGCGGCCGCGGCCGGGGCATCCCCCGTTTACCTTCTATCGAAGCTAAAAGCGCCGTCTCTTCGCCGCAGACGAAAGCCCCCGCTCCTTCCTTGATATTGAAGTGAAAATTAAAGCCGTAGCCGAGAATGTTCTCGCCGACAATCCCGTACTCCTCGGCCTGGGCGATGGCCAGCTTGAGCCGTTTGATCGCCAGGGGATACTCGGCGCGGCAGTAAATATAGCCTTCGTCGCTGCCGACCGACCGCGCGGCAATCAGCATCCCTTCAAGCAGCGCATGGGGGTCGCCCTCGAGAATGCTGCGGTCCATGAAGGCCCCCGGGTCGCCCTCGTCGGCGTTGCAGACGACATATTTTTTATCGCCGGCGGCCCGGTAGGTGAATTCCCATTTCAGCCCGGTGGGGAAGCCTGCGCCGCCGCGGCCGCGCAGGCCTGACTTTTTCACTTCGTCAATGATCTCCATCGGCTCCATCTTCAGGGCGCGGGAAAAAGCCCGGTAGCCGCCCCGCATGATATATTCATCAATATTTTCAGGGTCGATAATCCCGCTGTTGCGCAGAACGTTAAATTTCTGTTTCTGATAGAAGGGAATCGTCTCGTAAAAGCGCGCCGGGGCTTCCACATCGGGCCCCTTGTAGAGGAGCCGCTCGATGATTTCCCCGCCGAGGAGATGCTTCTCCACTAGCTCGGGGATATCCTCGGGTGTCAGGCGGCAGTAAAACACTTCGTCGGGATAGACCACCAAAATCGGGCCGACTTCGCAGAAGCCCGGGCAGCCGGACATGACCAGGCGGAACTTCTCTTTCAGACCGCGGTTGGCCAGCTCCTCTTCGAGGGCCTGCTGCACCTTTGCCGATCCCGAGGAGAGGCACCCGGTGGCCCCGCAGATCATCAGGTGTTTTTCATACAAAATCCTCCAACCTCCCTCTTTGCGAAAATCGCTCTTTAAATGATCACAAAGTGCTCATTCAATGCTACTTTTTCAATAATAGCCTTTCTCTTGGCCGCGCAGGCGGCATCTTCGTGGCAGATCGGCCCCCTGGCGCAGCATTCAATAAAATCCTTGCACGGTGTTTCTTTGCTGTGGTTACATTTTTCACAACAAGGATCAATAAAACGCTTCACCTTAGCACCTCCAGCTGGGCTATTCGTAACTATCAAGAATTTCCTTGATCCGGTCAGGGGTAAGGCGGCCGTACGGCTGGTCATTGATCGTCATCACCGGCGCCAGGGCACAGGCCCCGATGCAGGCCACCTCTTCGAGGGTAAACCTCAAGTCGGGCGTCGTCTCGCCCCCTTTGATCCCCAGGATCTCTTCCACCCGTTCGGCCACCTTCGGGCTGCCCTGGATATGGCAGGCCGTCCCCTTGCAGACCCTGATAATATTCCGGCCCCGGGGAGTCATCTTGAACTGGGCATAGAACGTGGCCACCCCGTAAAGCCTGCTCAGGGGAATCTTGATCCGCGCCGCGGTATACTCCAGGGCCGGGCGGGGCAGGTAGCCGTAATGCTCCTGCAAGCTTTGCAGGACCGGGATAACCGTTCCCTGTCTTCCCAAATAAGGTTCCAGCAGAGCATCGATCCCGCTTAAGTCGATCTCCGGCTGCTGAACTGCAGTTGCGCCCTCGCTGCTCAAACTAGCTAACCTCCTTGCCTGAATTTGAATGATGTACAACACTCAGATATTCTCTTTATAAGAGAGAGAATCCTGCCGAAAATAGCCGCTATAAGCCAAAAAGCAAACGATTGGAAAAATATTAAGATTTAGTTAGATCTCTTGCCGCAATACCGGTGGCGGTTTTGGCCGGAGAGGGTATAATATATTTGAAAAAGGAAGGAGATAATTACAAATGATTCCCATCAGGGATACCGCACCGCGCTACCGCTTTCCGGTTGTCAACATCTCTTTGATTGTACTAAATGTCTTCATCTTTTTCTACCAGCAAATGTTGCCACCGGAGCAGCTCTACAATTTTATTTTTACATACGGCACCGTCCCCGCGAACCTGACCGGCAGCCTGATCGGTATCCTGAGGCCCGGTTTCTCCTCCGGCGCCCTCCTGGCGGCCGCCATCCCGCTGGTCACTGCAAACTTTCTGCACGGCGGCTGGCTCCACCTCATCGGTAACATGCTTTACCTCTGGATTTTCGGTGACAATATCGAGGGCCGGTTCGGCCACCTGAAATACCTGCTGCTCTACCTCTTCATGGGCGCGGCCAGCCAGCTTTTCCATATCTTCAGCAGCCCCTTCTCCACAACCCCCCTTGTCGGCGCCAGCGGCGCCATCGCCGGGGTCCTGGGGGCTTACTTCATTCTCTTCCCCCACGCCCGCATTCTTACCCTGGTGCCGCTTGGATTTTTCATCACCTTTGTCCACCTGCCGGCGGTGGTCTTTCTGGGGTTCTGGTTCATTCTGCAGCTGTTAAACGCTTCGCTGCTGAGTGCGGCAACAGGCGTGCAGGCGGTGGCCTGGTGGGCCCATATCGGTGGATTTCTCGTGGGCGCGGGGATCGGGATCATGGCCAAAAAAAGGACCGCGTCAGAATACCGGTATTAGAAGATCACCGGCACGGGTGTAAAGTCAACGCCGTCGGAGGCGATGAAACGGTAGGTCACGCCGCCGCGTTCGCCCTTGAAAAGCTTATCCCGCCCTTCGTCATGGATATGTCCGTAAACACAGTATCTGACCCCGCAGCGCTCCATCTGTTCGGTAAAACCGCTGGGGCTGCCCTGCCGGTTGAAAGGCGGATAGTGCAGCGCGGCGATAATCCGGCTCTGCCCCGCCCTGAGCGCGCTCTCGAGAGACAACTGCAGCCGCCCGACCTCTCGCCGGTAGATCTTCTCGTCATGCTCACTGTCGAAACCTTCCTCGCCGGGACAGAGCCAACCCCTGGTGCCGCAGATCGCCCAGCCCCCAAAAATGAAATGATCATTTTGCAGGGCGGTAAAACCGGGCGGCAGCGCCTCCCGCACCTTGCTGATGGAGGACCACCAGTAATCGTGGTTGCCCCGCAGCAGGACCTTCCGCCCCGGAAGAGCGGCAATCCAGTTCAAATCGGCTACCGCCCCGGAAAGCTGCATCGCCCAGGAAATATCACCTGCCACGATCACCAGGTCCTCCTCCCCGACAACACGGCGCCAGTTGGCGGCAATTCTCTCGGTGTGATTTTCCCAGGACGGCCCGAAGATATCCATCGGCTTTGACTGATCATGTGATAGATGCAGATCGGCAATTGCCCAGATGGCCATAAATTCACCTCACCCTAGCGTTTCCAATTTCTATGATACTACTATTTTTTCAGAATGACAAAAATAAAATTGGTTTTTTATAAACTTTCAGTTTGCAATTTTGAAATAATATGATATAATGTCAGCATATATATAAGAAGATGTTACTTTAAAACTGTATCGGGAGGGTTTAGCATGAGCAAGACAGC
>CAZPET010000048.1:0-9236 GCA_964585625.1 uncultured Syntrophomonadaceae bacterium | reverse complement strand
GTCCCGTTCCTGTTCAATTCCCGCATCAACAGCTATGGTTAACGCTTCCTGTTCTTATCCAGAATCCGGAGCCATATATGCGGATCTATCCGGTAAAGGGAATTTCATCTGCATTATACATTAATACGGGCGATCTTTAAAGGGTAGGGCCCGGCAAAGGGTCGATCGGGCAATCATTCAGGGGGTCGGGGTGCACGATCGCCCTGCAATTGAATTTTTCTTCGAGTCTCGCCTGGACCAGATGGGCGATCTCATGCGCCCGGTGAAGGCTGGTGCTGCCGGCCACTTTAATGTGCATGGTGATCGATTTATGCATACCATAGTCATGGACCTCCAGATCATGAACGTTGAGGACTCCCTCCACGGTGAGCGCCTCTTTTTCAAGATCAAGAAGAAGATCGGAAGAAGGCGATATCCCGATAATTTTATCGCCGGCATGGTAGGCGATCTCACCACCGGTGTAAATAATAAATCCGGCCACGATAAAGGCGCTCACCGGGTCGATCCAGCCGACACCAAAGTAACCGCCGCCTACCGCCACCAGGACAAGGACAGAGGTGAGGGCGTCGCTGCGGTGGTGCCAGGCATCGGCGATCAGCGCTTCCGAGCCGATCAACCTGCCGAGGCTCCCGGCAAAACGATACATCAGCTCCTTGATCAGGACCGACCCGAGAGCCACGATGACAGCCGCCAGGCTGGGCTGCATGGTTGTTCCCCAGGCAAGGCGCCTGCAGGCATCCCAGATGAAGCCGATACCGACCCCGATCAAAGCCACGGCCACGGCCAGTCCGACCAGGTATTCCACGCGCCCGTGACCGTGGGGGTGTTTCTGATCCGGCCCCTTGCTTGATATTTTAAAGCCGATGATCACCACAACCGAAGTTACGATGTCAGAAGCGGTATGCACCGCGTTGGCCAGCATGGAAACGCTGCCGGTGGCAATGCCGATGACGAATTTCAGCAGGGCCAGTACGGCGTTACCGATTATGCTGGCCCAACCTCCGATATAACCGAGACGCAGCCTTTCCTGCGGCAGGCTGATATCCCTGCCGCCGGCCACGGCTTTAATCAGGGCCTCATCAAGTAATTTCACAATAAATAATCCCTCGCTAAAAAAAAATGGCTTTTTGTCCCACCGGTTGGATAAAAGCCGACCGGCTGCTAAAAAGCCCGGCTTCACCGGTTACCCGGCAGCCTGTTCCCTATCAATATACTATGCCGGGCCGGATAATTCAACCCAGATTTCTTTGTATGTCAAGGATTACCGACATGGTAAATAACCGGTTATCGCCATCCCCCTTATAGACCTCTTCCCCGGGGGAAAATACAGTTAAGGGATGCCGCAGCAGCGTTGACGAAAGCCCGGAAAAGGAACCTCGATGCAGGGTGCTGCAGGGACTCCGGATGCCACTGCACCCCGATAAGAAAGCGGTGCTCCGGATCTTCCAGGGCCTCGATCACCCCGTCGGGAGCGATTGCCGCTTTTTTAAGTCCCGGAGCAATCGCGGCGGGGGCCTGATGATGGAAGCTGTTGACCGCGAGGCGGCCCTCTCCCAGGAGATGTGCCAGGCGAGTTTGCGGGAGGATCTCCACGGTATGCGAAGGATGGCTGCGGGGGGTCTTCTGCCGGTGCTGCAAGTTGCCCGCTCCGCCCAGATCCTGGATCAGGGTCCCGCCCAGAACGATATTAAGCATCTGCAGGCCGCGGCAGATACCGAAAAGAGGCAGACCCCGGGCCAGCGCCGCCCGGACCAGGGCATACTCCCAGGCGTCTCGCTGCGGATCAACTTCGCCGAGGGCGGGGTGCGGTTCTTCCCCGTAATAGAAGGGGCCCACGTCGCCGCCCCCGCTGAGCAGCAGACCATTAAGAGAGCCAAGCAAGGGACCTGCAGCCGCGGGATCAATCGGGGGAATCAGGAGCGGGAGCGCTCCCGCCTCCTCGATCCGGCAGCTGTAAGCAAAGGGCAGCCAGAGCCGGCGGCGATCGTAATTCCGGTTAACGGTGATCCCGATTAGCGGCTTCTGCTGAGCAGTTCCGTTCAACGGCTATCCTCTCCTCTCCGTAAAATCAAAAAACCGCCCCGGCCAAAAGAAGCGGTATAGAAGACTAACCCTCGGGGCTCCCAAACCCGCACCGGTTACCACAAAACCATACGCGCAAACTATATATATGGTTTAAGCACGGGCGAACAAAGTTAGCCCCTACGATTGGATGGAAGAGAAAACCGTGTTGTGGCGCTAAAATTCTATCAGGCCGAGACTGATCCGCAGCGCTTCATCAACCCTTGACATGATCCGATCATCCAGTTCGGTAATTTTTTTCTGCAGCCGCTGTTTATCCAGCGTCCGGATCTGCTCGAGCAGCACTACCGAATCCCGGTCGAGATTATACTCGGCCGCGTTTATCTCGACATGAGTCGGCAGCTTGGCCTTGTCGATTTGCGAAGTGATCGCGGCAATAATGACCGTGGGGCTGTAGCGGTTGCCGATATCATTTTGAATTACCAGCACGGGGCGCACCCCGCCCTGTTCGGAACCGACAACGGGACTTAAATCCGCAAAAAAAATATAGCCTCGTTTAACCTCCACCGGCTTCACTCTCCACTGACCAGCTCTTCCAGAATCCTGCCGGCCTCGTTTTCAGCGTAGATTGCCTCCTTGGAAAGGGCCAGGTTGATCTTGGCCATCTCGAGGTAGCCCTTCTGCATCCGTTCACGGATCTGCCTTTTTTTCCGCTCCTGCAGATATAGCTTCATCGCCTCGCGGATAAATTCACTGCGCGTTCTATTTTCCAGCGCCACAATCCCGTCTACTTCCGTCAAGAGGTTTTGCGGCAAGCTGATCATGATCCTTTTTGTCTCCGCCATGATGCCAACTACCCCCTTCAATAGTAATTACAACCAGGCCGCATTGCTTCCATATGAGGTATTATACGGTATCGTTTAATAGTTATGCAGCCTGCCCCGGGAAAAGAAGTTTAATCTGTTCGACCGCAGATATTTTGGTCCTCATCCGCCGGGCGTCCCTGCTTCAGATAACTACGGGGCACCCTTTTACCGACATTGCACAGCAGTTCATAATTTATTGTCCCCAAAAGCTGCGCCACCTCTTCAACGGTAATGCTTTCAGATCCCTGGTTTCCGTAAAGAACAACCTCATCACCTTCCGCCGCTCCATCGATGTGGCTGACATCGATCATCATCTGGTCCATGCAGATGCGCCCGACAACCGGTGCCCGCCGGCCGCACACCAGCACCTCGCCGCGGTTGGAGAGGCGGCGGTGATATCCGTCGGCATAGCCGATCGGCACCGTGGCAATGGCAGATTTTCCGGCAGTACAGTAAGTCCGCCCATAGCTGAGCGGCGTTTGCGGAGGGACCCCTTTCAGAAAGACAATTTTACTTTTCAAGGACATCGCCGGAAGCAGCTTTACCGCTGCGTGGTTTTGCATCCACAGCGCCGGATAACAGCCGTAGAGAGAAATCCCGATCCGGACCAGGTTGTAACGGGATTGCGGGAAAAGCACGGCGGCGGCGCTGTTGGCGGCATGACAAAGAGAGGGCAATACCCCTTGTTCCCGGGCGGCGGCAATGACGCCGTCAAAGAGCTGCAGCTGACCGGCAGTATATGCCTTCGCGTTATCATCGTCTCCATCGGCAGAAGATAAATGAGTAAAAATGCCTTCCAGCTTCAGGCCCGGCAGGCGGGAGACGGCGGCGATAAACCCGGCAGCCTCGGCCGGACGGACTCCGATCCGCCCCATCCCGGTATCAATTTTCAGATGTACCGGTAAAATCCTCCCCTCCGCCGCACACCGACTGCTGAAAAGCCGGGCCGTCTCCAGATCGAAGAGAGCCGGCGTCAGGCTGTGCCTTAACAGCAGCGGCACGGCGACAGGATCGGTGTAGCCGAGCAGGAGAACCGGGGCCTCAATTCCGGCCCGGCGAAGCTCCAGCGCTTCTTCAACCAGGGCCACGGCCAGGCAGGAGGCCCCCGCCTGGAGGGCTGTCCGGGCCACCTCCACGGAACCGTGGCCGTAGCCGTCAGCTTTGACCACCGCCATGATCTGAACACCCGGACCCAGCAGCCGGCGAAATTCGCTCACGTTATGCCCGATATTGTCGAGATTGATTTCCGCCCGTGTCGGCCGCAGGTGAGAAAGGTCGCTCACTTCAACACTCCCATCATGGTTTCGGCTACAAGAAAAAGGAGTCATGCATACAATCAATACTCCGGGTATTGATTATTCTATTCCACAGTGACAGCTTTATCCCTGCAATGATCGTCTGCCAAAATTTACAGACTCTTCTGCATGGCCGGCTGCTCCAGGTTAAACAAGCAGGGAGGCGCCGCAGTGATCAGGAGTGGTGGATATAAGCCGGCAGCGGATCCCGGCGCCGGCAAAGGCAGCCTGCAGCGCGGCGGAAATCGATGCCTCTCTCGGATCATTGTCTCCACGCTCGAACCAGAGAGCGATGATCGAGGGGCCGGCGCCGCTGATCGCCGCACCGCCGGCCCCGGCACGGCGAGCCGCTTCCAGGGCCGCTTCCGATCCCGGAATGAGCTGGTAACGGTAAGGCTGGTGCAGCCGGTCTTCCGTGCCCCAGCTTAATACATCTTCTTTTCCGGTAAGCAGGGCGGCGGTCAGGGCGGCTGCGCGTCCTGCATTGAAAACGGCATCGCTGTGAGGCACCTGCACCGGAAGAACGCGGCGGGCTGCAGATGTGGTCAGGGTGATATCGGGCACCGCCAGCAGCAGGCGCAGCCCGGGGGCAGGTGAAGTATGATATGTGCCCAGCCGCCCCCGATCGCGGCAGCTGATCACCATTCCACCGTAAAGCGCCGGCGCAACATTATCCGGATGTCCTTCCATCTGCACGGCCAGCTCCAGAATCTGCTCGCGGCTGAGCGGATGCGGTAAAAATGAATTCGCAGCAACCATTCCGCCGACAATGGCGGCGGCGCTTGAGCCGAGCCCGGCAGCCGCCGGAATGCGGTTAACCTGCTGCAGCGCCCAGAAGGGGGGCTTCATCCCGGCAGCCTTGAAGAGAGCGCCGGCGGCCTGAAGCGAAAGATGGCTGTCGTCCCGCGGCAGTGTCTCCGCCCCTTCACCCTCGATTTGCACCTCGGGCCGGGGTCCCGCCGCAACCGACAGGGTCAGTTCATTGTATATCTGCAGCGCCAGGCCGATGGCATCAAATCCCGGGCCGAGGTTGGCGCTGGTGGCAGGCACCTTCACTCTTACTTTCATCTTCTTTATTTTCCGCACCTTCTTCATCAGGGCGAAGCATACCTGGCCCTACCCCCACAAACTTACGCTTAATCTATCCCACAGCCTGCCGCCCTTACAGCCGCTCACCCTCCGATTCATCTAGACAAGTACCCCGTCCCTCCGGCCAGGACGCGGAAGACGCCGGGGTCCGGTTGAATTGCCGGCAGCCGGAGCGCTTTTTCAAGGGAGCAGTAAAAGCTCTCCTCGCTGACATCGTGGGTCACCAGGACAATCTCGGCGATGCCGTTTGTCCTGCGTTTCTGAATGATCATATCCAGACTGACCTCCTCTTCACCAAACACGGTGGCCAGGGCACCGAAAACGCCTGGAAGGTCCCGGGCCAGGAGCCGCACGTAAAAGCGCGAGTTAAGAGCGGAAGGGGGCAGCAGCTTCATCTCCCGGACGCCGTTTGAATACGGCCCGTTTTCAGTCCGGACATGAAGTGAGCGCACGGCGTCGATAATATCGGCCACCACCGCGCTGGCCGTGGGAAGAGCGCCGGCGCCTCGCCCGTAAAACATGGCCTCACCTATGAGATCGCCTTCGATAAAGATGGCGTTGAATTCATCATGGACCGAGGCCAGCGGGTGTGTCAGCGGGACCAGCGCGGGGTGAACCCGCAAAGCCAGGCCGCCGGGCTTCTCCTCTCCGATGGCGAGCAGTTTGATCGTATAGCCGAGCTCGCGGGCATAGTGTATATCAGCCCCGGTGACACCGCTGATCCCCTGGATGGAGAGATCATCGGGGTCAATCGGGCAGTTGAAAGCAATCCCGGCCAGGATGGTTAATTTATAGGCGGCGTCTTTTCCTTCGAGGTCGTTGGAGGGGTCTGCTTCAGCGAAACCAAGTTTTTGCGCCCTGGCCAGCGCCTCCTGAAAGTCCATATCATCGAGGGACATCCGGGTGAGGATATAGTTGGTGGTCCCGTTGATGATCCCGATCATGCGCGTGATCCGGTTGGCCACGAGGCAGTGCTTGAGGGGGCGGATCAGGGGAATGCCTCCGCCAACGCTGGCTTCATAGTAAATGTTCCGGCCGCAGCGGTGAGCCAGCTGCAGAAGCTCCCGGCCGTACCGGGCCATCAGATCTTTGTTGGCGGTAACGACATGTTTATTTTCTTTGAGCGCCGCGCTGATCAGGGTGCGCGCCGGTTCGATCCCGCCCATGAGCTCCACGACAACATCAATAGAGGGATCTTTGATCACCGCATCAGGATCGGTCGTATAGGTTTGCGCAGGCAGATCAACCGCCCTGGTCCGTGAAAGGTCCCGCACCAGCACCCGCTGCAGCGCCAGCTTGATTTCCGTCTTGCTGGCCAGCAGGCCGCCGTTGCGCTCGATGATCGCAGCCACACCGCCCCCTACCGTACCCATCCCGAGCATGCCGATCTTTACTGTTTCCCCAGAGCTCAATCCCGGATTTCCCCCTTTTCCATATTTTCGCTCATTATACCATACCACCGGGGGCTTGTCCGAAAAGCGCTTAAAAAAACCGGTGCGGCGCACCGGTAGAGCAAAACGTTACGTTTAAAAACATTTTATTCGTCGATCAAATCAGTCTGCGGCGGGAAGGGCGGCCACTCCGGCTCGAATTCGGGGCATTCCGCCTCCACCTGGGTGCAAAAGTCGGGTTCCGGGCAGAAACCGTAAGAGGGAACCAGCAGCTGCACCAGGGCCACCAGTTTAACCAGGATCAGCTTGCCAATACAGCAGGTCACCTGCTGCGGTCCCGAAACGAAGCACTCGAAACAATCTAGGAAAACCTCACACTGGAGAAAGAGCCTCTTGTCAAAGATGCGGTCGCTCAAGATCACCGTCTTTTCAAAGAAGATCGGTTCGCTGGTGAAAAACTTCTGCCCGGCCTGATCAATAAAGGTGAAGCGGAAGCGGTACCAGAATGAGACCCTGGCGCGATTTGTGTTCGGGATCTTTTCGCAGGTAAAGGGGTGCTGCGCATCGATCACCAGTTCAGCATCAATGCACCAGACATCCTCGATTTCACCGACAGCAATGTGGCTCAAATCGGTGACCTCTTCGTTGGTCTCGACCTTCTTGCAGGATTCGTAGACCTTCTCCGTTTTAATGCAGACGATCTCGATGCCGGTCTTGACATCAGGTACTCCCATTGGCCCGAGTTCGGGCGGTACCGGGCGGCTGTAGAGCTCCCCGCTTTTTTTCCGCTGGTAGCCGGGATAACCGGTATTTTTACTGCATCCCATCATACAACCCTCCTTTACGCGTTGATAGATGAGCGATATGCAAAAATTATGGGTTCTGCTCAATGACATAGTATGCATTCCGCTTAAGAAGGTGATATTGAAAAGTCTACAACACCCATGTTTTTTGATTTACCCGGCCCGGATTTCCCGGTTGGCATTGTTACTTCTCAATTTTCCTGAGAGGGCATATAGATTAAGTAATTCAGATCTGGCAGGTGAAAATGATGCCCTTTTATCTTCAGGAGCGCTCATTTCAGGAGGCTCCCTATCTGTTGGCCTCCACCGGTAAACAGTATCTGATCAATCCCGGTCCTGCGGGAAAGCTGCTGCTGCAAATGGGAACCGGTTCGGCCTGGGATGAACCCCGCCCCCTTTCGCAGCGTGGAGAAAGGTACTGCGCCGCTCTGGACACAAACCGTCTGCCCCATCTGATCATCATGGATCGCGGCAACTTTTATCATCTGACCTCCGCGCCGGAGCAGGAGAAAGAGTCCGCTTCTTTGTTCTACCGGGAAGAGAGCAAACAGTGCAGCCATTTTTTGATGACCGGCGAGAGGCGGGGCGCGCTCCACTTTATCTGCCTCGCGGTAGACCCCTCCGCGGAGCGCTGGTGGCTGCTGCATCACCGCTATTCCGGCAGCTCCTGGGAAGAACCGCGGGTGATCGATTTCGGCAGCGGTGCATCCGAAAATTACGGAGACCTGGCCGTCGACGCCCGCGACTGCCTGCACCTGGTCTATCGTATTGCCGGCGCCGGCCAGGCCGGCCTTTACTATCGTTATTTTGATCCGGAAAGCAGCCATTGGAGCAAAGCTCTCCCCCTCTCCACTTCTCCCGCAGTGGATTACCCCTCCATCGCTGTCGATCAGGAACAGAACCTGCATGTGCTCTGGCGGACCATCCATGAAGGAAAGTATTATATCTGTTACCGCTTCATGGGTGGGCCCGGCTGGAAAGCAGGCGGGTGGAAGCCGGAAACTGTGATCTCCCCGGGCATGGCGGAGGCGCCCTTCCCATTTATTTCGTACCAGTTTGGGGAGTTGTTGATCGCCTGGCTGGAGAGCGGCACTCTCTGGCGGTACCGTTTCAGCGGCGACCAGTGGGAGCGAATCGAGCCGCAGCGCTTTGAAAAACCGCTCCTGATCCGCAGCAGCTCTTTCAGTCCCGAAGGAAGCCCGCTGAATTACTGGATCCTCGTGGAAGGCAGCGGGACAGCAGCCGGCGCTCCTCTCTCCGGCCTGCTGCCGGCGGCGGATGACAACCTGGACAGCGACTTCAACAGGCTGCACCGTTATTCGGGAAAGTTGATCGGCCGCATTTCGGATCTTTCAACAGCCAAAGTTCGCCTGGAGGGAGAAGTTAAAACCAGGAGCAAAGAGATGCTTCTCTTCTCTCAGCAAAGTGAGAAAAACATGCGCCTGATGCGTAAGAACCTGGATGATAAAGATGCCGAGTTAAAAAAGCTGCAGGAAAATTTTGATCAGATCATCAGAACCATGAAGCAGAAAATTGAACAGGGCAGTCAAACCAGGGAGGCGGAAAGAAGGCGCTATCTCGATGAACTGCAGGAACTAAAAAAAGAGCGCCGGCAAATTGAAAATATCCTGCAACAAAAGGAGAAAACGATCTCCGGGTTGGAGGCGCGTATTCGGGAACAGCAGTACTGGATCGAAAAATTCCGCGAAGAAAATGAAACACTGATCGCCAAAACAGAAGAAAGCTGGAGCCTAAAAAAGCTTTGGGAAC
>CAZPET010000047.1:2964-9329 GCA_964585625.1 uncultured Syntrophomonadaceae bacterium | reverse complement strand
GGTGAGCTGATGGACGGGGTGATCCCCCTGCACCGCCGGCTACAGGAAAAGGGGCAGATCGAGTTGATAACCACGCCCTACTATCATCCCATCCTGCCGCTGCTCATCGACAGCTGTAGCGCCCTGCGGGCCTCCCCAGGGCTGCCGTTGCCGCGCCGCTTCCAGTACCCGCAGGATGCCTGCGCCCAGCTGGCTCTGGCTGTGGAGCAGTACCGCAGGCTCTTCGGCAGCCGACCGCAGGGTGCCTGGCCTTCGGAGATGGCGGTAAGCCCGGAGACGATGGCCCTTTTCATGACTTACGTGTTTACCTGGTCGATCAGCGATGAGCAGATCCTGGCCCGCTCGTTGAATGCCGAGATCATCCGCGACGGTTACGGCCATGTCTTGAACGGGGATCTGCTCTACCAGCCTTACCGGGTCCGCGGGGCCGGAGGGGAGATCACCATGGTCTTCCGGGATCACCATCTCTCCAACCGGATCGGGTTTGAATACCAGCATTTTCGCCCCGGGGATGCCGCCGCCGACCTGGTGCACCGCCTGCAGAAGATCCGGGAAAACCTCGCCTGGGCTCCAGGGAATCACCTGGTCACGCTTTCGCTGGATGGAGAAAATGCCTGGGAATGGTACCCGGGGGACAAGGGACCCTTTCTACACACTCTCTACCGCCGTTTGAGCGAAGAACCGTTCCTCTGCTGCTGCACAGTCAGCGATTACCTGGTGGCGAACCCGCCGCAGAGGGTAATCGATAACCTTTTCACCGGTTCATGGGTAGATCACAACCTGACCCGCTGGATCGGCACGGAAAACAAGAATCTTCTCTGGGATCACCTGCTCGATGCCCGTGAAGCGGTGGAGCGCCACCGCCACAGCGGCTCCTGCGATCCCGAAATATTGAAGCGGGCCCTGGACAATATCTATATAGCTGAAGGCAGTGATTTCCCCTGGTGGATCGACAGCATGCCCTACTACCTGGCCGCTCCTTTTGACGCCCTCTTTCGCAAACATCTCGCCGCGGTTTACCGCTCCCTGGGAGCAGCAGTGCCCGTTCAGCTTAACCGGCCTCTGATCCGGCCCCAACCCGGAGAGAAGGCTTTCGCCGATGATCCCCTGGCCGGCCCGATCTCCATGGTCTCCACCTCGACCGAATTTGAACAAAGATAACGGCAGCTTTCTACAACCTTGATAACGTTTTACCTTCTGCACGGAAAAATAATGTACCCCTCTTAAGTTTTTATGATAATATCGAAGTACCATTGCTGTGGGGAAGGGTGATTTTTGCGTGTACATGATTATTATCGGCGGCGGCGGGGTCGGCTCGGAGCTGGCCCGCAATCTTTCCGAAAAGAACTTTGATGTCGCCGTCATTGAAAAAAACCCTGAGCAGGCGCGTAAATTAAGAGACATGTACGACGTGATGGTTCTTGAAGAAAACGGGGCCAATGCCCTGGCCCTGGAGAAAGCGGGAGTCAAGTCCGCGGCCATGGTTATTGCGGTAACCGAAATCGACGAGATCAACATAATTGCCTGTATGCTGGCCAAACGCTACGGTGTTCCCATTACCGTGGCCCGTGTGCGCAACGCCGATTACGCTCTTGATTCAGCCGTGCTCAACCGGGAGCAGCTGGGGATTGATCTGATGATCAGCCCGGAGCGGAGCGCGGCTTACGAGATCTCCCGGATGCTCCATTTCCCCGAGGCCTGTGAAATAGAGTATTTCAGCAAGGGACGGGTGATGATGCTCAGCCTGGTCGCCGGTCCCGAAACCGATATTGTCAAAAAACCATTTCATAAACTAAACCTTCCTCCCGGCTGTATCATTGTCGGGATCAAAGAGGGTCAGGAGAACTTTATCATTCCCGGCGGTAAAGATGCCGTTAAACCCGGCGCGAAAATTTACCTGCTGGGCCGGTCGCGCACGCTTAAGGATATCAGCCGGCTGCTGCTGCATGAGTGCACCAGGATCAACCGTGTCACCATCCTTGGCGGCGGAATGATCGGCTATGAGCTGGCGAAGCTGCTGGAAGAGAGCCGCAGTCCCTTTCAGGTGAAGCTGGTTGAAAAAAATACAGCGCGCTGCGAGCAGCTCAGCCGCGAACTTTCACACACCTTGATATTGCAGGGGGACGCCGCCGATCTCGACTTTTTTAAGCTGGAAGAGATGGAGCAGACCGATGCGGTTGTGGCGGTCAGCGGGGACGACCGCACCAACATCATCGCCGGGGTGCTGGCGAAGCAGTCGGGAATTAAAAAGATCATTTGCGAGGTGGTCGACCCGCAGTTTGTACCGGTATACAGCGCCCTCGGCCTGGAGAGCATCATCAACCCCCGTCTGATCACGGCGGCGCAGATCCTCCGTTTTACCCGCCGCGAAGACCTGGTCTCTATTTCCATTCTAAATGATGAGCGGGCCGAGATCCTGGAGCTGGTTCTGCCCGAATCGGCGCGGGTGGCTCACAAAAAAGTGGCCGAGGCAAATTTCCCCCGGGGAATGCTAATCGGTTCGATCATCCGCCGGCAAGAGGTGATCATACCCGGAGGAAAGACTGAACTGCTGCCGGGGGATCATTTGATCATTTTTACCTTGCCCGAAATCAGCGGGCAGCTGGAACGTTATTTTGCTGCGGCCAGGTGAATGAGTGTATTTCGGGCTACGCCTGAATAAATTGGAAACGCTCTTGAAACCGGTTTCCGTCAGCACAACCGGGAGAGGATGATTCTGTGCGTCGCATCAGGATTTTTTATCTTTTAGGGATAATTTTAATTTTCCTGGCAGCCGTGATGGCGCTGGCTTCGCTCTGGTCGATCGGAGAGCAGGAGGGCGACCGGACCGCTTTTTTATGGGCTGTCCTGATAACTGCCGGTGCAGGGGCTCTCTTATGCGTTCTGGCCTATCCGTCGCGCCGGGAAACTCTTTCCCTGGCCGAAAGCTTCTCCCTGGTATCGCTGGCCTGGTTGCTGGCCGGTTTTTTTGGGGCACTCCCCTTTTATTTTTACAGCGGCTTTGGAGGCACTCTTCTAGACGCCTTTTTTGAAGCGGTATCCGGCTTTACCACTACCGGGGCGACGGTGATTGCCGATGTGGAAAGCCTGCCCCGCGGCCTTCTGTTCTGGCGCTCTCTTACCCAGTGGCTGGGCGGTATGGGGATCATCGTTCTCTTTCTCGCCGTATTGCCGCGTTTCGGTTTTAAAAGCACGACTCTCTACAGGGCGGAGTTGCCCGGCCCGGTTGCCGAGCGCTTTGTCCCCCGGGTTGTCGAAACGGCCCGCTGGCTCTGGCTGATCTATGCGGCGTTCACTGTTTTGCAAACCCTGTTGCTCTTGCTGTGCGGGCTGAATTTATTCGATGCCCTGGCGCATACCCTTACCACTATGCCAACCGGCGGCTTCTCTACCTACAATGCCAGCGCCGCCGCCCTGCATAACCCGGCGGCCGAAGTGGTGATCATTATTTTTATGTTCCTGGCCGGAGTAAACTTTACCCTTTATTACCGCCTGCTGCGCAGAGACCGGGATGTTCTGAAGAGCGAAGAGCTGCGCTTTTATACTGTAGCACTGGCTGTTGCTACCGTGCTGATAGCAATAAACATCGCTCCCGGCCTCGGCTCAGATATCCTTCTTTCAATCCGGCAGAGCGCCTTCCAGGTGGTTTCGGTTGCCACGACCACCGGTTACGCCAGCGCCGACTTTGATGCCTGGCCTCACTTTTCAAGGATGCTGATTTTCTTTCTGATGTTTCTCGGCGCCTGCGGCGGTTCAACCGGCGGGGGAATCAAGCAGATTCGCGTGCTGCTTCTGTTTAAATATGCGCGGCGGGAACTGCTGCGCCTGGTTCATCCCTCGGCCGTGGCCTCGGTCAAGCTTGACGACCACGCTGTTTCCGAGGAAACGCTGCGGGGCGTGGCCGGGTTCACCTTTCTCTATTTCCTGTTATTTGTTCTCACCACCCTGGCCCTGTGCTGGATGGAGCTCGATTTTACCACCGCCGCGTCGGCTACTGCTTCAGCTTTGGGCAATGTCGGTCCCGGTCTCGGTCTGGTCGGGCCGCGCTTTACCTATCAGGCCGTTCCCGCTGCCGGGAAGGCCCTCCTGAGCCTGATGATGATCATGGGGCGCCTGGAGATTTACACGGTGCTGGTTCTCTTTTTGCCGGAGTCGCGCCGTCTTTTTAGAAACAATGTCAGGGGGACATATTAGATGATCGGTTACCGGGAAGCCGCGCAGATGATCGCCGCGGGCAGAATTGTTCCAGCCTACCTCTTTTGCGGTGAAGAGCCCTTTTTGATCCGGGAGCTTTCCGATCAACTTGCCGGAGCCTACCTGGAGGATGACGGGGAATACGGCCGGGAGAAAGTTGACGGAAAGGAACTGACACTGAACGAAGCTCTGCAGCGCCTCGATGAAGCAAGTCTCTTTGCGCCGCGCAAACTGCTGCTGGTGGATGAACCCCCTTACCTGGTCCCGAAAAGTAGAGAGAGCCGGGATGCGGCAGGAGGAGAAACGGGACCCAAAGAAGAGAGCGGAGAAAAGGAACAACTGGAGCGCTTTATTGAGCGTGAAACGGCCAAGAAAATTCCTTCGCGGGTCATTCTTTTCCGGGCGGCAGCGGTTGACCGGCGCAGGCGTCTCTTCAAGCTGCTTGAACAGAAGGGCGCCGTGGTAGAGTGCGCTCCACTGAGAGGGGGCGAGCTCTCCCGCTGGATCCGGGAGCGGCTGGACAGGCAGGGCAAAAATATCGAGCCCGCTGCCCTGCAGCGGCTCCTCTGGAGCGGGGAAAACGACCTCTACTCTCTCTCCAATGAGCTCGATAAGTACAGCGCCTACCTGGGTGACGGGGAGACAACGATCACTGCCGCTGTAATCGACCTGCTCTTCTCCGGTGACGTGAAAAGCAGCGTTTTCACGCTCATCGATGCGCTTAGCGAGGGCAATCTGGATCGGGCGCTGCAGGTCCTCTCCCTGCTTGCCGGGAAGCGTGAAGAACCGCTGCGGATCTTCTTTATGCTGGTGCGCCATTTCCGGCTGCTGCTCGGCGCCCGCTCCCTGCGGGAAGAGAAAGTTCCTCCGCCGGAATATCCCCGGGCGCTGGGGGTAAAGCCTTTTGAGGCCCGCAAGCTTTACAGGCAATCGGCCGTCTTCAACGGCGAATCTCTGGAAGAAATCATTATATTCCTGCAAAAATTGGATTACCGGATCAAAACCGGGCGGGTGATCCCGCAGCAGGCCCTCGAGGTTGCCATCGCCCAGATCCACCGGCTCTCGCCACGCCGGAGGATGAACCGATGAAACGATTTGGCCGGATCTGTTTGATCACCCTGTTAATTGCGGCGGTGCTGCTTGCCTATTTGAATCGGGAACGGCTGCGGACTCCATTCGGCGGAGAGGAACCTGGGCCAATCGATCTGGAGGAGGAGCGCCCCGTCAAGGACGGAGATGTAGAAGAAGGTCCTGAGCTTACCGCGGTTGGCCTGAAAAGCTTGGCCTTGCAGATTACTGCAGAAGCGTCGAGTGATTACGAAAAGTTGACCGCGATCTACGATTGGGTTACCGCCAACATCGCCTACGACGTGGAGAAGGCCAATAATATGGAGGACTACGGTTCCGGGGCGGAATATCTTCTTGAAAAGAGAAAAGGGGTCTGCCACGATTATGCAGATTTGACCAGGGCGCTGTTAAAAGCTGCAGGGATCAAGGTAACCTATGAAAAAGGAGAGGTCCACCCCGCTCCCGGCAGAACGGAGCGCCACGCCTGGAATCATGCCCGCATTGGCGAGACCTGGTACGGCCTCGATACCACCTGGGGCGCCGGCTTTGTCGATGAAGAAAAAGGGGTTTTTGTGCAGAGACCGTCGCCTCTCTACCTAACCACATCTGAAGAGCTGGCGCAGTTGCACAACGACCCTGCCTATAAAGAAGCCCGCGAGAGAGAATGGCAGCGGGCAGAAGCGGCGGCGGCGAAGCCTGTCTACCTGCCGGAGCATGAGGCCCGGCTTCTGGTGCTCTTCAACGAGATGCGCGCTGCTACCGGGCTCACCCCGTTTACCGAAGAAGCAAGGTTGCTGGCAGCAGCCAGACAGAGCGCTGCTGCAGCCGCTGAACAGGTTTGCAGCGGCGGAGAGTATTCACTTGATCCGTTAAAAGCAGAGCTTGAACGAAGAGCCCCGGAACTGCGGTTGGCAAAGGCGGGAATGTATATGTTTACACTCTGGGATTACCCCATTCCCACGTCCGAGGAGCTCCACCGGCTTATTATCGCCGAAGAAGACACTTATCTGAATGAAGCCGGGTTTCAATCGTTGATTGTAGGTGTAATTCGCAGGGGAGATTTGATCACGGTGACCCTGGTTTATCTCTCGTACTACTAATCC
>CAZPET010000047.1:0-2864 GCA_964585625.1 uncultured Syntrophomonadaceae bacterium | reverse complement strand
TCGCAGGGGAGATTTGATCACGGTGACCCTGGTTTATCTCTCGTACTACTAATCCAATGGGGGCAGACCTATACTTGCAGGTCTGCCCCCGAACCTTAAAGGCGGGCCTTCTATATTCCAGATTCCAGACTTCCCCCTTTGAAAAGGGGGGGTCGGAGGGGATTCGAAACAAAACATATTCTATTGACAGGCCACTTTACGCATACCTCGCGCGCAAGCACAATATAATGCAGTAGCGGGAGCTTAGCCGGCTGCATTTTGGTTGAACAAGCGGGTGAGGTGCGATTTTTTCCGGGCGGCGTTATTTTTGTGAAGAATTCCCTTGGCCACCGCCTGATCAATCCTGCGGATAGCAGTAATCAACCTGGTTTGGGCCAGTTCGCGGTCACCGCTCTGGATCGCCTCTTCAAAACGGCGCATGGCGGTTTTAACCATGCTTTTCACGCGGCGGTTGCGGGCGGTTCGTGTGATCGTCTGCCGCATTCTTTTTTCAGCTGATCTGGTAACAGGCAAAACCGGCTGCCTCCTTTCTTTCTATCAAGCATTGAAATACTACCATCTATTTCGCTGAAATGCAAGACATTAGATGGGAAACGCTCCTGTGCATAGAGCAAAAATTTATTGGTTAAGCTAAATTTGCACCGGCCGGACGCCATTTCAGGCTGCTGCAAAGAATCCATTTCAAAAAGGAGGTTCTCCGATGCTGGGTTTAATTGTTCGTCTAGTAATATCAGCGGTTGTGCTGATGCTGGTTGGCTGGCTGCTGCCCGGATTCGCCACCCTTACCTTTGTTCATGCCCTGATTGCGGCGGTGGTGATTGCCCTGCTCGGTTTTATCGTAGAAAGCCTGTTCGGGCGCAAGATTTCGCCGCAAAATCGCGGTTTGATCGGTTTCATCACCGCCACAATTGTTATTTACGTGGCCCAGTTCATCGTCCCGGGCATGACCGTCTCTTTTCTTGGGGCGGCGCTCGCTGCGGTGATCATCGGCATTGTCGACCTTTTTGTCCCTACCGAACTACGCTAGCCAAAAAGGAGATAAGCGATGTCCCCACAAACGGAGTACAGGGCTGGTTTCGTGCCGCTCTATAATATTAGAACGGATCTGGCCCTGGAAGCACAGGAGATTATCCAAAGTCAAACCGCAGCAGAGATTCCCGGTGTAGTCTCGGAAAAGCTTCAGGAAGACGGTATTTCCATCAACCGTCTCCAGGTTGAAACCGATGAGGCGTCCCGGCAGTTGGGTAAAAGCAGGGGCCGGTATCTTACCTTTGAAACGCCCGGTCTGCGACGTAAAGACGCCGCGCTTCAAGATCGCCTATCCGAAATCCTGGCCCGGGAGCTGGTAAGCTTCCTGGAGCTCCCCTCAGACCTCAACGAGGCCGTTCTGGTGGTGGGGTTGGGGAACTGGAATGTGACCCCGGATTCCCTGGGCCCGAAGGTAATCGAAGATCTTCTGGTGACGCGGCACGCGATGACGGTGGGGCAAAAGATTTTGGGAGAAGGCTTTCGGGCGGTTTGCGCACTCTCACCGGGCGTTCTCGGAACTACCGGAATTGAAACAGGAGAGATTGTTGCTGCTCTGGTTAAACGGGTCAAACCCAGCCTGGTGATCGTGATCGACGCCCTGGCCGCCCGCCGCCTGGAGCGGCTTCATACGACCATCCAGGTAGCCGACTCGGGGATCAGCCCCGGTTCGGGAGTGGGCAATAACCGTCTCGGGATCAACCGGCAGACAATCGGGGTTCCGGTAGTGGCCATCGGCGTTCCCACTGTCGTTGACGCCTCCACCATTGCCGGTGAAGCCTTTGACGCCCTGGCGGATCATTTCAAAAAGGACGCGCGGGGATTCGCCCTGACCAATGCGCTCAAAGATTTCGACTGGGATCAGCGCCGCATCCTTATCACCGAGGTGCTCGAGCCTTACGCGGGCGGCCGCCTCATGGTCACGCCGAAAGAGACGGACACCTTCATCGAGGACATGGCTTATATCATCTCGGGGGCTCTCAACTCGGCCCTCCATCCCCGCGTCCACAGTGAAGGCAGCGAAAAATACCTCCAGTAAGAGATCAGGTAAAACAAAGAGAGTTAGTGCATTTTGCGGTGACTGCTTAAATGCACTAACTCTTTAATCCTTATATTTACCTTAACGGGTAGCTGGCTGTTACCTTGCGGCAGCGGTGTGGCGCCTGTATAACAGTGTCTCTACGGCCGTAAGCAGGAGCAGGACGCCTAACCAAGGCCGGCTGTCCGCCTGGCCGGATGTTGGCGGCAGCGGTTTAACCGGCTCCTCAGGCGGTGTTACCGGTTTAGCTTCCCAGGTCCGCTGCGTTTGGCCGCCGAGGCCGGCTGCTTCACCGGCGAAGAGCACTTCGGCGGTGATAGCATCTACGCCGGCGGGGTTACCGGTATACTGCAGCGTGGCCATCCCGTTTACCAGGGGCACTGTTTGGGTTAAATCATGCGCGCCGGTTACGGTGAAACGCACCGCCAAAAGACTTGTTCCGGCAAGCGCGCTGTTGCTGTCTTGCAGCTTTGCGGTAATCGTGCAGCTTTCACCTTCCACGCCTGCAGCTTGATCAGGGTTGATAATTAGCGCTGCCAGCCACGGGTCAAAGGCGAATTGTTCCCCCAACCCGGCAGGGCCCGTAGCGCTGCCCCACCAGTTCAGCATTACCGGGATTTGAATGCCCTCTCTGTCAACTTCGACGATGTCAACTGCGTTTCCGACAAATGCATTAAAGGCAATCGTAGGAACGGTTTGATCTGCCCAGTACAGCCGGATCCCGGTTTCGTTTTCCTTGAAGAGGTTGCCGGCGATAGTGATCTCTGAAACATCGTCCTCTGAACCGGTGCTTTCATCG
>CAZPET010000046.1:0-9340 GCA_964585625.1 uncultured Syntrophomonadaceae bacterium | reverse complement strand
ATAAGCTAAAACAAAGCGCCCCGAGAAGGATATAAACAAGCCATTCACCGGCAAAAAAGCCTTTTAGCCAGAGAAGCGCCAGCGCCGCTCCTGCAGCGGCATAGCCGATATAGAGAAGTGAGACCAAACTGTGGCTGCATCCGGCGATTACCATGCGCTGGTAGAGGTGGGAACGGTGGGCCAAGGCAAGTTTTTCGCCCCGCCTGATACGGTTAACTAAGGTAAAAAGGGTATCAAAGACAAAAGGCCACATCAGAAGCGCTCCCGCGGCCAGCAGGCGGGGATCGTCTCTAGAGGCGATTACAGCTGTTGCCGCAAAGGTAAAACCGAGAAAGGTGCTCAAAACATCGCCCATAAAAATCCGCGCCGGGGCCCAGTTGTGCCCCAAAAAACCGAAACAGCCGGCCGCCAGCAGCAGTCCTATAAAAGCCGTCAACTGCTGCCCGCTCTGCCAGCCGAGAACAAACCAGCCCAGGCCGGCTACAACGCCCTGCCCTCCTGCAATGCCGTCAATGCCGTCCATGAAGTTGTATGCGTTGGTCAGTCCGACCAACCAGAAAAGAGCCAGCGGAAGTCCAATCCATCCAAAACGGACACCGCCAAAAAAGGGCATCCCGATAACCTTCGGATAACCGAATGCGTAGATCAGGAGCAGCGATGCGCCGCCGTGGACAGCAAAACGGATTGCGCTTGGCAGGGGATGCAGATCATCAAACCAGCCGACCAGGGCGATCAGCGCCGCACCGCAGGCGTAAGCTAAAATGGCGGAAAGAGGAAAAGGGCGGAACAGCAATCCGAACAGCAGCCATCCACCCAGGGAGATGCAGACAATCGGCAGGCCGCCGCCCAGGACTACCGGGCGGGTGTGCGAACTGCGCTCGTTGGGAATATCCATCATCCCCTTTTTATCACCCCAGCGGCGCAATTTAGAAACGGCATAATAGCTTAAAAGTGCTGTTAAAACAAAAATTATGATATACGGAAGGGCGGTCATGACCTGCCGGAGCCCCCCTTACGGTCTGCCGTAAACCCCTGCAGGGTTCTCTGCCAACCGCTTTCCAGATCGTATTCGGGACGGTAGCCCAGCTGATTCTGCAGCCTGGCCCCGCTCACCGCAGCTTCTTCTACCAGTTTATTCACCAGGGCGCGATTTAGAGGCGAACGAATACCGCAAAATCGAAAGAGATCTTCGATGATACCGCTTCCGGCCAGCACTGCCGGATAAGGCAGAGAGAGAAGCGGATAGCGCCTGTCCAGGACGCGGCAGATCGCCGCGATAATCTCACGCAGTGTATGCACCTCTCCGTCAGTAACATTGAATATTCTCCCCGGGGCGGCAGGGTGAATAGCGGCAACCAGGGCCGCCGCAGCGGCATCTTCATCGAAAACCAGCGTGCGCCGGTTCTCTCCCGATCCCACCGGACAAAACAGTCCTTTATGCAGCGCTGCGGCCATGCGCCGGTAATTTCCTTTCATCCGGGGCCCGTAAACAGCGGCAAGGCGCAGCACTACGGCGTTTATCCCGGAAAGAACTATTTCCTCGCCGCGTACTTTTGAAGCTGCGTAAGGATCTACCGGCCGGAGCGGTGTATCCTCATCGAAAATCAGCCCCGGCGGAGTGGGGCCGTATACATTTATCGTGCTGAAAAATATCATCCGACCGGAGCCGGCCTTGCGGGCCGCTTCAACCAGGCGGCGGGTCCCCTCTACATTAACCCGCTCGTATTCTCTTTGCAGCGAAGGAGCGGGGTTGTTTAGATGAAGCAAAGCCGCCAGGTGGAATATCAATTTTATTCCGGCGACGGCCTTATCGAGCAACCGCCTATCTGTGATGTCACCTTCCATGAACTCAACCCCGCCGTGCAAGAGCCCCGTCCCCGGCAGATTCCTTGCCAGAACACGCACCCGGTAACCGTTGCTGACCAGTCGGCGGACCAGGGCGGGGCCGACAGCCCCGGTTGCTCCGGTCACGAGGGCGGTAGCGGCGCCGCCTTTATTTTGCGGCTGCATTAAATATCCCCTCCGCTCATTTGAACCAGACGGTGCGGTTGATATAGTCGATATAGCTGATGATAATCCGGACCACTTTCCGGGCAACACTGCCGGTATCGTAATCCGGAACCGGCTTTACGTAATGTTCACCTGCGGCATGCTGGGCCGTTACCACGGCCACAGACTGCAGCACCCGTTCTTTCTTCAGACCGGACATGATCAGGACGCCCTCATCCATCCCTTCCGGACGTTCGTGGGCCTGGCGAATCGTGATCGCCGGGAAATTCAAGAGAGATGCCTCCTCGGTAATGGTCCCGCTGTCAGAGATAACACAGAAAGATTCCTGCTGCAGCTTAACATAATCGAGAAAGCCCAGCGGTTTCAGAAAGTGAAGCCGCTGATCCAGCTCCCGCCGGCCCAGTTCATCCAGTCTTTTCCTGGTCCGCGGGTGGGTCGAAACAATCAGCGGCATGTTATATTCATGGGCCAGTGTTTCGAGGGTATCCAGTAAATCCTGCAGCATTTCGCGTGAATCAACATTCTCCTCGCGATGGGCGCTGACCAGAAAGAAACGGCCCGGCTGCAGTTTCAGGCGATCCATTATCTTCGAGGCTTCGATCCGGGGACGGTAATATGCGAGAACCTCTTTCATCGGCGAGCCGATCTTGATGATCGTCTCCGGCCTGATCCCCTCTTGAACCAGGTAGCGTCGAGCGTGCTCCGTGAGCGGCAAATTGATATCACTTAAGTGATCGACAATTTTACGGTTGATCTCCTCCGGAACGCGCTGGTCGAAGCAGCGGTTCCCCGCCTCCATGTGAAAAACCGGAATTTTACGGCGTTTCGCCGGGATCACCGAAAGGCAGCTGTTGGTATCTCCGTACAGCAGCAGCGCCTCCGGTTTCTCGCGGGCAAGCACTTCGTCGGCCCGTGCAATAATATTGCCGATACTTTCTGCAACATTGTTCCCGGCAACATTCAAATAACAATCGGGCTCTTTCAGCTCCATCTGCTGAAAAAATATTTCTTTAAGCTCGTAGTCAAAATTCTGGCCGGTATGTACCAGCAGATGCTCGGTATACTTTTCCAATTCCCCGATCACGCAGCTGAGCTTGATGATCTCCGGCCGCGTGCCGACTATGGTCATTACTTTTATTCTCTTTCCTGGTGTGGACATGACGAAAACCCCTTTTTATCTCAGCGTAAAAGCTCACCCGCCCGGAAACAATCTCCATCCGGAACCATCAGATCATGTCTCTGCAGCAGCCTGACAGTCCCCTCCGGGCCGAGGACCGTGTCGGCCGAGCTGAATTCAGCGGTCAAAGCCTGCTCTTCGGCACAGGGGTCCCGCAGCTCGGGCAGCATCGGCTTGATCACATAATAATCACCGCGCTTCACGCAGCGGTGGATCTCTTCTTCTGAAACCAGGATCTCGTGCATCTTCTCTCCCGGACGGGTTCCCACAATGGCGATCTCGGCATTGCGGCTGCCGATGAGCGCTTTGGCGATATCCATCACCGTTGCCGCCGGCGCGATGGGGATATAGGTTTCACCCCGCCTGGCGTAACGCAGCGCGGCAAAGACAGTGTCAACGGCACTGTCCAAACTTAAGAGAAACCGCGTCATTTCGGGAGCGGTAATCGTTACCGGACCGCCCGTGCGGATCTGTTCGTGAAAAAGCGGGATCACCGATCCCCTCGAAGCGAGAACGTTACCGTAGCGCACGCAGATAAAGCGCGTGTCGGGATTTAAAATATTGGCCGAGATGAAAATCCGTTCCTGGAGCGCCTTGGTCATTCCCATCACATTAACCGGTTTGCAGGCTTTATCGGTACTGATTCCGACAACGGTCTCCACAGGGTAGCCGTTCTCTTCAATCGCCTGTACGATATTGGAAGCGCCGGTACAGTTGGTCATCACGGCCTGCTTTGGAAAATACTCGCAAGCGGGGACCTGTTTCAGGGCGGCGGCGTTGAAGACAATGTCCGCGTTTTTGACTACCGAGCAGACGTCGGCGTAGTTGCGGACGTCGCCGATGCGAAATTCAAGGATGTTCATAAAATTACGGTAAATCACCTCGTCGGTGGTCACGGTTTTGCATAAGTAAGAGAGCCTCATTTCATGTTGCTTCGCCTCGTCCCGGGAGAAAACAATTATTTTTTGCGGCGTTCCCATCTCGCCGCTTAAAATGCGGTAAACCAGGGTCTTCCCGAGAGAGCCCGTCCCGCCTGTTATGACTACCGTCTTCTTTTCCAAAGGGAGCACGATGGCACCACCCCTTACTGATTAATTTAACGATAACAGGATGACTCCAAAAAGTGCCGGTACATCCGCTCAACCAGTTCCGGCCAGGGCGGCGGCCGGTAGCCTGCCGCCTTGCGGAAGCGGGTCGAATCGAGCGATCGATCTTCACAGACCCCGGCGTAAGGTTCAATCTTGATTTGTTTTCCATATCTTGCCGCGATTAATTTCAACAGGTCGTACTTGGCAATTCTCTCCGAAGATAGATGGTAGAGGCCCTTCAGGCCGGGATTCGGAATTACATATGCATCGATGATTTCTGACAGTTCAATCGTGGGGAAACCGGAGTAGATCGCCCTGGTATAGCCGCGGACAGCCCTCTCCTGGGAAAGAAACCATTCTACAAGGGCCAGTTTCCCTTTCAACTCGTGTCCGATTATGGAGGTGCGCAGGGTCAGGCAGTGCGTATTTGTTACTTCGCCGAGGTATTTTGACCTTCCGTAAAGATCTGGCGCATCCAGAGGATCGGCCTCGGTATATCCGCCTTTTTTCCCGTCAAAAACGCAGTCGGTAGAGATATGAATCATCCGCGCGCCGGCGGCGTCGCAAAGCTGCGCGATCCGGTGCGGCAGCAGCGCATTCACCGGAAGGGCGATCAGCGGCTCCTTCGCCTCCGGCAGCTGCTTGATAATTCCGATACAGTTGATCACGATCTCGGGCTTTACCTTCGCAAAGGTCGCAACGATCGTATCGAAATCACCGGCATCGACTCCGGTAACGATCTTTTGAACCTGCTCCGGTTCAAACCAGCGCCCCAGGTTCGCCGGAGTCCGGGCGGTGCCGCTGACATCAAGCCGGTCATTCAGAGAAAGTCGGCGGAAAAGCGTATGGCCGAGCATGCCGGTTACGCCGAGAACCAGTACTTTCCTTGGCGCTGCGCTCATTTTCCTGACCCCGCTTCCATCTCGCGGCGCATCCAATCCAGGTAATCCTTAAGCCCTTCCGCAATCTCCTGAAGCGGGGTATAGCCGAGGACCTGCCTGGCGCGGGTAATATCGGCCAGGCTGTGCCTGACATCGCCCGGCCTGGCCGGACCGTATTTTACTGCCATCTTACCGGAAACAAGCTTCTGCAGAGTGTTGACCAGATAATTTATGGTCACCGCCTTGCCCGAACCGAGGTTGAACGTCCCCGAGGCATCTTTATTTTCCGCCGCGGCCACGTTCGCGGCAGCGATATCCCTAACATTGACGAAATCCCGCGTCTGCTCCCCGTCGTCGAAGATGGTCAGCTCTTCTCCTTTTAGAATTTTGGTCACAAAGATGGGGATCACATTGCCGTAGGCGTCGTAGCGCTGGTTGATTCCGTATACGTTGAAGTAACGCAGGCTGACCGCCCGGAACCGGTAAAGACGGCCCAGGCAGAGCAGGTGCTTCTCCCCGGCCATTTTACTTACACCGTAAGGAGAATCGGGCTCGCAGGGATGCTTCTCGTCGACCGGCAGGTACTGCGGCTCACCGAAAAGGCCGGCCGATGAAGAGTAAACGACCGCTTTGACACCGTTTTCGCGAACGGCCTCCGCCACATTGAGAGTCCCGAGAACATTTATCCGGCTGTCTTCCCGGGGAAAGGCAATGGATTTGGCATTGCCGATGCTGGCGGCAAGATGAAATACCGTGTCGCAACCGCGCATCGCTTTTTTTAATTTATCAAGCTCGGTGACATCCCCCTCTACAAAATCGACCTGCGAAAAAGGCGCCAGATTTTTTAAATAACCTGTAGAAAGGTTGTCATAAGCAACCACAGCCGCACCTTTTTCGTTCAGTAAACGAATAATATTAGATCCGATAAAACCCGCCCCTCCGGTAACCAACGCCCGCACCAGCCGTCATCTCCTTATCTGTCCTGATCTTCGTCCTTGCTTATCTTACATTAATATTGTTTTTACTTCCACCTGCGACGCCTATTTCCTTCCGTTCGCTTTCTGCCGGTAGAATTATTGTTTCGGCCAGCGTCTCGAGACGATCAAGCAGCATTTCCCTCCGGAAATGCTTTCTGTAATAATCCCGCCCGCGGCGACCCATTATATCCCTTTCCGGTCCGGAGGTCCGGTAAAGCTTCTCTACCGCCTCCGCAAGGGCGGCCGGATCTTCGGCAGGAGCGACCAGGCCCGCCCCGGACTCCTCGATTACCCGGGCCCCTTCACCGTCGAGAGCGGCGACCACCGGCCGGCCGCAGGCAAGGTAAGACTGGATTTTACCGGGAATGGTCAGGGAAAAAATCGGATCGCGTCTTAAAGTAACCAGCATCAGAGATGCCCGGGCAAAATAACCGGGCATTTCCTCCAGCGGACGTTCGCCGATCAAAAAAACGATTTTCGAAAGACCCCTGAGTTCTACCTGCTCGCGGACCCACCCCTCGGCCCGTCCGCCGCCGATGATGATCCAGCAAACGTCGTGGCATCTTTTCTGCAGCAGCTCCGCCGCGCTCAAGATCGTGGGGAAATCCTGGGCCGCCCCGATGTTCCCGGCGAAAATCACCCGGAAACCTTCCGGAAGCTCCCCCTCCTCCCACCGCATTCCTGAATCCGGCGGTGCCGGCGCCTGCTCGAAAAGCGCTTCCGCCCAGTTGGGGAAATAGACGATCCGCTCCCGGTTCACACCCTGCTTTTCCAGATATGGGGCAAAGCGCTGCGACTGGATCAGGACCCGATCGCAGCGAGCATAAATCCAGCGCACAAGACGGTCGATCGCGCTTAATACAAAGCGTTTCCGGACAGCGCCTGTAGCAGAAAGGCTTTCCGGCCACAGGTCGAGCACCCAGAAATATAGCGGCGCCCGCTTTAACTTTTTTAGGATTAGCGCCGGAATCCCGACGGTAACCGGGGAGGGTTCATAGACAAAGATGAGGTCGTACTTTCCGCGGCAGCAAAAGGGCCCCTCTACAGAAGCAAAGAAGGCAAAGGTCAGGTAATTCAAAGCCAGGCGCCATCCCCGGCCGCTGCCGCGGGGGAAAAGCGGTACGCGGCACACGGTTATCCCGCGGTAATCTTCACGGCGCCGCCTCAAATAGCCGTAGCCCTCAAATATCTTGCCGGATGGGTAATTCGGGAAACCGGTTAAAACAGTGATCTCATGGCCTCGCTCCCGCAGTCCTGAAACCAGATCGTTGATCCGGAAATTTTCCGGCCAGAAGTACTGGCTGACGATCAGTATTTTCATCGATTTCCCCTCTCCATACCCCGGTAGAAGAGCTCCCTGTTCCGTACGATGACCTCGCCGCTCGAGCTGAAGGCGGCGGCAAAGTAATGGGCCTCGCGGGAAAGCTCTTCATACCGCTGTCCGGACATATCGATGCATTCCTGCAAAACCGCGATAAATTGATCCCCCTGTTCCAACGGCAGATCCCACCCCGCCTGTTTTGCGGCCAGATCCCGCCAGGGAGTTTGATCGCTGATGATCACTGGCAGCCCGGCGCTGAGGGCTTCAAGAATAACGTGGCCGAAATTTTCACCAAGAGTCGGGAATAAAAAATAATGATATCGCCCCAACAACCCGGGAACCTCTTCGTGAGGCACCGGGCCGCAAAAACGGCAGCTGATATTCGAAGGCAGCTTTTCGACAAGCGCCCGGCACTCGGCAAAGTAGGCTTCATCCTCTACCGGACCGTACAGATGATAATTAACCTCTCCCTTGAGCCGGGCAAGCAGCTGCAGGGCATAGTGTATATTTTTCTTGCGCGACAGGCGGGAGACAAAAATAAAATCAGCGCTGCCGGGTTCTTTCTTCTTCTTTACGCGGTCCAGCGCCGGCCGCGCCGGCGGCAGATCAGGGGCAATAAATATATCGGCCTGCGGAAAGTGCCTTCTGATATCATCCTGCTCATGCTCGCTGGAAGCCTGCCAGAGCAGTCCGCGGTAGATCCCCGCGATCCCGGCCGCACGGATAAAAATAGATTTTTTCTTCTGTTTCAGGGCCAGCGCCCCCGGAGAAAATTCTCCCCGGGGCGCAATGATCACCGGAAGGCGCGGCAGCATCCCCAGGCGCCGCAGCAGCAATATCTTGATGGTCAGGGTGGAGAAAAAGCTGTTCAGATAAATCAGGTCGGCGCTGCTCTGCCGGATAATATTTTTCAGGGATAGCAACGAACGCCCCCCCGGAGAGAGGTAGAGCACCCGGCAACCGTAAGCGTTACCCCATTGATCCGTTTTCACGTCGGGGAAGGCTTCCTTTTCACCGAGGTCGCGGTCGCCTGTCAAAATGAGAAAATCAAACTCCGCCCCCAGCCGGGCAGTCATGTTGGCCAGGGTCCGCACAGCCCCGCCGGCCTTGTATGCCGGGAGAAAATGGTCGGTCACGGTAAGTATTTTTAACTTTTTGCTCATTTCTTATCTCCTCGTAATATTGCCGTCAGCACTACAGAGGTTAAAACATGACATAGATAAATGGCGATACTTCGTCGCTTTCGCTCTCGACAGTGTAAAGCTTCCGCGCCAGCGCGGCCGCCGTCGGTGCGGTCCGGGCCAGCTCCGGGTACCCCTGCTCCCTCCAGAGCCCGGCCAGCGCTTCTTGCAGCTTCTCAAAAGAGGCGCATCCTTCCAGGATAAAGTCACCTGCGGAAACGGTTCTTTTCCGGCACCGGGTATAGTAGGTAACAGCTTCCGGATCAGGCTTCTCCGGAAAAAATACCCTCCCTTGCTCTTTAATAGCGGCAGCCGCAGGAAGAAGCTCTTTTTCAAAATACCTGATGATCGCCCGTTCGGTTTTTCTTCTAATATCTCTTTTCAACGCCGCACCTCCTGAATGAAAACCGCGGGTTTTTATCCTGGAAACCCGATCCCGCCTTATTTAAATATCACTTGGTATATTTTTCTAGCCGCCCGGTATATGTAGAAAGCATCCCAGTGGATCGCCTTCAGGTCCCTCCGGCCGTCGATCACAGTAATCCCCCCGGTGCCGGAAATTGTATGCAAACCGTCCGGGTAAGGACTTCTTTCGTAAGGACCGACCACGGCGGCGATCTCCTCTTTGAATCTATCCGGATTCAGTTCGACAATCCGGTTGATTGTGACTCTGCCGCCGTAGCTCTCCGAGCAATCCTGTCCCGG
>CAZPET010000045.1:0-9380 GCA_964585625.1 uncultured Syntrophomonadaceae bacterium | reverse complement strand
GATTTGGGGTTCCGGTGCATCTGGTGAAGCGCTAACGCGTTTTTCATCGCCGACCCGGCCGGCGGCGAGATCATCGAAGCGCCCCACATCGCCGAGGCGATCCAGTATCGCAGCCTAAATTGAAACACAAGGGGACGTTTCCTTTGTGCTGCAGGGGCGATGCATGCATCGCCCGAATCGGCACCATTTTACCCGGCGTGTTTGGATGGTCGATAAGACGCTCCTATAATATTCTGCATGTTCCCGGTTGTCAGATAACAGTTTCTCTGTAACTCCAAATTGAATAAGGAGGGAATGTAATGACAAGAAAGGTGTGGTGGCGAAGGCCGGCAATCTGGGTGCTCGTGTTGCTGGTTATCGTCTCAGTATTGATCTGGACAACCGACTTTCTTCGCTGGCAGATGGTCCGGGGTCTTTTCTGGCGGCCGTCAGCAATTGAACCGGACAGGCAAACAGTAGTTATTATTGATCCCATGCATACGCCTCCGGATCAAAACCTGATCATGAACCCGGCTTACTGCCTGGCCGATTTCGTAACGCAGCTGGCCGATGTGAATATTGATATCATCCATTACCCGCAGGCGGATGAGGCGCGGGTGATAGAAAATAATCCTGTCTGCGTTCTGATCTCGGGGCAAACCGCTCCCTGGACCGATTATGACCCGCCGGACCTGGAACCGATGTTTAGCTTTCTTAGGGAAACCTCTTTGCCTGTTCTCGGTATCTGCGGCGGGCACCAGGTCATTGCCCAGGCTTTCGGAGCCCCGGTGGCGCCAATGGGTTACCAGGAGTTGTGCTATATTGAAGTAGAGTTGGTAAAGGATGATCCCATCCTGGAAGGCCTGAGCACCCCGATCACTACATTCAACTGGCACGGCGAAGAGGTAAAGGAGATGCCTGCGGGTTTTGACCTGCTCGGCTCGAGCGAACTATGCCGGATCCAGATCTTCCGGCACCATGACAGGGAAATTTACGGGGTTCAGTTTCATCCCGAGCTTTCCGGGCGAAAACCTGACGGCAAGATCCTGTTGATCAATTTTCTCCGCCGGGCCGGGGTCTCCTGGAAGTAAGAAGTTTGAGGTTGGAGGGGACTGGATCTGTTTGTATATCAAGAGAACCGTCCCCCTGATATATAGCTAACGAGGTGTCTGTTTGAAAAGATATATTAGGATTTTCTATTTTTCTCCTACAGGCAGCTGTAAAAAAATTGCGGAAGCACTGGCAAAAGCGCTGGAAAATGACATGGTCATGGAAATCGATTTAACGTTTCCAACAGCTCGGAACACCTGTAGCATTCCGCTAAACTGCAGCTGTCTCATTATTGTGTTACCTGTTTATGCGCAAGACCTGCCTGATTGCATGAGGGTACTGTTAAGCAGATTAAAGGGTTATGCTACTCCGGCAATCATTATCTCAGTATATGGCAATGTTCACAGCGGCAGAGCGCTCTACCGTGCGGCAAAATTGATGACAGGTAACGGTTTTAAAATTTTGGCCGGTGTTATATGCCCCGCCTCTCATTCGTATAATAATAAAAGCTTATCTATAGCACCGGGTTATCCGGACGGCGAAGCAATCACGCAAATAACACGCTTTGTTGAAGTATCGTTAGATCAACTCGAATCAGATAGCTGTCCATTTATAAACCCTTCTGTTTTGCGGGCGCAAAAAAATATTCTTGCTTATCTCCCCCAACGATTGCTGGGTCACCTCTCATTTAAAAAGCCGGATCGCAACAGATCGCTCTGCATCCAATGTAATAGTTGTCTAAATGCCTGTCCCATGTCAGCAATCGACCTATCTTTGGAGATTGATAATAAACTTTGTATACGCTGTGGTGCTTGTGTAAAAACATGTAACCGGAAGGCCCGGGAAATTGTATTTACCTCTCCTCTTCCGTATCTCTATTTGCGCAATCATGGCAAGAAGAAACAGGATTTGCGTTATTATCATGCAATTCCCTAAGCATTATCTCCATTTCCTCGGGTGGGCTTAAAGAAAAACCTGAATGATTATGCAGTTCCTCCATAGCCTGCTCTCTTGAAACGTTTCCAGCTCCTACAGCCAGTGAAATTTCAAGAGCAGAAAAAGGGATTACATCACTGAGCATATTTCTAAAACTGTTCAACTGCGAATATTCTTTACATCGTTCTATTTGACAACTTGTATGCAATCCTTTATCTTTTGCGCCGGTATCTACCCAGCCGATCTGTTTTTGCAATGATTTTTTAATTGAGTTCCAGCTGTAAACATTGTTTGCTGCAATTCTGTCCATATCAATGTGTATAAGTGCGGGAAATGATCCACTCCGCCGTGTTTTTTTTAAATATAATTTCAAGGGCTCCAGTAATTCCGGTGATTCTTTTATCGCCGTGCATATGTTATCGACAAGGGTGTTTCGTAAACCCAACAACCGTTTTAATGGATGATCGCCATAGGCAAGCTGGGTTAATGTTGCCAGCATCTGGAATTGTCCCCGGTAAAGTGGTTTGCTAAACGTGAGTAATCTGCCAATATTGGCAAGCAGGTGCAACCACCTGTTGGTGGCAAATTCAAATGCAATCGGAGGAGCCATACCGTTAAACAACAAATTCTTCATCTGCACAGGCTCATTGCCAAGAACAAGATACGGTATCTGTTCGTCTACCAGGACCGGGAAAAAAAGCAGGTAGGCAAGGGACGGGCAAGCACAGGTATTACCTTGAAGTTCATATAATTTTTTGTAAACAGGAGCCAGTTGAGACGGTAATATTTTTTTACTCATAAATGTAACGTTAGGAAGCGCCCTTTTTGCATTTTCGATACTCTGCAAAGCGTTGTCAGACATAAAAGGGATGATCCAGGTAAGAGCCAGCACACGCAGTTTCAACCTTTGCGATAAATAATACAGCAAAAAGGAAGAATCCTTGCCCCCGGTATAAAAAAGCGCTATGTCAAATCTGGAGTTTCGCCCTATGGGTATTTGGGTGAAAGAAGGCAATATGCTTTTATACCTGCTGAAATAATCTTTTTGGGCGCACATCGGGCATAAACCGTTTTTATCAAACTCAATACCCGGTATCATAAAGTCGTTGGCGACACATTTCTGGCAAAATACCGCCTTGTCGAACGAATCGGGGGGGCTCTTTTGCGATGCAGCATCGATGATAATCCCTTGAGAAATCAGTTTGCTGATCGTCCTTGTTTTCTTATAGTATTCTAACGGATGGAACCCATCCATTGACAGGATGGTATCGCGATTTATTTTATTGAGTTTGATTCTGTTTTTAAGAGTATATGGCTTTTTACGAATTCCAAAATAGACAAGATAGCGCCCTTGTATTTTCCACCTGTTATGTAAAACCGGTTTCATCATGATTTCTCCTGTTTATCGTCAGACAAAAATATTGCCGGGATCAGCTACCGGCGGCACAGACGTTGCGGTTTTGGGCGAGGCATGCTTCACCCCTACCACTGAAAAGGAAACGTTTTCCATAACCACCGGCCTGGCGTTAATGCTTTCTGCCCCCTGGCTTCCTAATTCCAACCACCAAAATCTCCGGTCACCTTTGAGATGGTGAAGCTGTAGCTGTAAAGCAGGCCCCGTTTCAGTTTAAATTCGTCGTGCAAGCCCAACAGGCCGGGGATATCGCCGCCGACGCCTTTCTGCTTGTAGTCGATCTGCAGGGTGATATTTTCGCGGCGGGGCAGCTCGTGGATATGCTGCGCCTTCTCCAGGTCTTCCCTGGTATAGGGCCAGGCGCTGACATTGAGCAGGGTCCCGCCGGCATCTTCGATCAGCAGCCCCTCGCCCCGATCGTCGGTCATGCTGAGCCGGCGCACCCCGGAGCGGTTCCCGTTCTCCTGGGGGTAGAGGTAATCATGGATCGCCTCTTCCACCGGCAGCGAGTGGATTCCGATGATCCCGCCCGTGTTCCGGTCCAGCATGGTCTCGTGCGGCCCCTTGCCGAACCAGGTCATCCGGCTGTAGCGGCCGGGTATCTCCATGATCACGCCGAAGCGGTCCATGTTGATCCAGGGGATGAATTCGGCGGAAACGATAATCTCACCGCTGCCGCAAATGGTGTAAACAATGGTCAGCGGCGTTTTGCCGAAGCGAACTTTGGAGACAACCGTGATCACCACCCGGCCGGGCTGCGGCTGCTCCCAGCGGATCCGGCGGACCTTTCTTCGTTTCTCGACCTTTTTCCAGGGGCTCTCCCACCGGAGAAAGGGCACGTGATTGGCCACCCCGAAATCGTTGCAGGTGTTCACACGGTGGAAGTTGGGCCGCAGGGGCGAGCTGATCAGTTCCTGCCCCCCGGAGACATAAGAAACCAGGCGGCCTCTTTCCCGCTCCACCACCGCACTGAAATACTGCCCCTGCACGGTGAGCGTCCCGCCTTCATCGATCACGGTAAGCGGGGCCGAGGCCTTCTTCGGAGCTCTCTTTTCCGGCGAAGCAAAGGGCAGGCTGAACTGATCCCAGGCTATAACATGGCCCCGCGGGGCATAGGGGCTGTCCCGGGCCAGCAGGAATTCAATGAGCAGGTGATATTCGGCCCCCGGCGACGCCGGCGGTGCGGTATAAGGGATCGTCACTTCACTGCTCTCCCCTGGCGATACGGCAACAGGTTCAAGAAAGCCCTTCTCAATCACCCGCCCGTCTGCGGTAACCTGCCACCTGATCTCCACAAAATCGAGGCTGCGAAAATGGTAGCTGTTTTCTATGCGCACTTTACCTTCGGCCAGGTCAACGGGATGAACCTTGATCTCCTGGTAAACCTTCTTCACCTCGTAAAGCGCCGGCTGCGGGCTGCGGTCGGCGGCGACAATTCCGTCGCCGCAGAAAAAGCCGTCGTGGGGCTTATCCCCGAAATCACCGCCGTAGGCCCAGAAATCCTCGCCGGCAGCGGTCTTCTAATATGCTCTGATCCGAAAAGTCCCAGATAAAGCCGCCGATGCAGCGGGGATATCTGTCAAAAAGGTCCATGTACTTTTGAAAATTGCCCAGGCTGTTGCCCATGGCGTGGGCATACTCGCAGAGAACAAAGGGCTTCTCTGCATACTGTTTGGGGGTCACCAGCCGCCCCAGGGGGTTATTCGCCTCCAGCTGGCCAACCCGGACGGATTTACCGCGCCCGATTTTCTCCACGGTTTGCGGAGTAGCATACATGAGGCTGAAAAAGTCGGAGATATCGAGGACATGGTCTCCTTCGTAATGAAAGGGACGGGTCCGGTCAATCCGCTGCGCAGCCTGCTTCATCTGGTAAAAGTTATCCCCGCAGCCGGCCTCGTTACCCAGCGACCAGCTGAACACGCAGGGATGATTCTTATCCCGCTCCACCATCCGCACCATCCGGTCGACGCAGGCTTCGGTCCAGCGGGGGTCGCTGCGCGGCACCCGGCGGCGCAGCCCGTGGGTCTCGAGGTCCGCCTCATCCATCACGTAGATCCCGTAGCGGTCGCAAAGCTCGTAAAAACCGGGATGGTTGGGGTAGTGAGAGGTGCGGACAGCATTGATATTGTTGGCCTTGAGCAGCTTGATATCGGCCTCGGTGATATCGAGGGGCACGGCGTGCCCGTGAAGCGGGTGAAATTCATGCCGGTTGACTCCCCTCAGCTTGATCGATTTGCCGTTGATATAAAGCCGGCTCTCCTTGATCTCGACCCGGCGGAAACCAAACCGGGAGCAGCGAACATCAATCAGCTTGCCTTCTCCGTCCGTCAGGGTCAGGAGCACTTTGTAGAGATGCGGCGTCTCCGCGGACCACTTCCGCGGGTTGGTCACTTTGCCCTGCAGGCGCAATACGATCTCCGCCGCGCCGGCGGCGGCCTCTCCCACCGCGCTCTCCGCGTTCATGCTCTCACACTGCTCCACCGGCTGATCCGCCTCGTCAAAAAGGGTTGCTTCGAGGCGGCATCGATTCACTCCGGGCAAGCCGTAGTTGGTAATTTTTGCCTCAACATGCAGGGCCGCATCGCGGTAGGATCCGTCCAGCTCGCAATAGATGAAATAATCGCGAATCTGCAGCCGGGGTGTGGCCGCCAGGTAAACATCCCTGAAGATCCCCGAGAGGCGCCACATATCCTGATCCTCGAGGTAGCTCCCGTCCGACCACTTGTAAACCTCCACGGCGACCCTGTTGACGCCCTCTTCTAACAGGCCGGTGATCCTGAATTCAGCCGGGGTCATCGAGCCCTGGCTGTAGCCGGCCGGCTTGCCGTTGATCCAGAGGTAGAAGGCCGATTTTACGCCGGCAAAATGGATGAAGATCTCTCTTCCCGCCCAGCCCTCCGGAATGGTGAACTCCCTGATATAGGAACCGACCGGGTTGTCAGCGTGGTCGATATTGGGGATATTGAATTTTCTAATGCTGCGGCTGTAACCGACATTCTTGTAGATGGGGATCCCGTAGCCGGCGATCTCCATGTTTGATGGAACCTCAATTTTATCCCAGTCTCCGCAATCGTATCCGGGCCTGAAAAAATCGGCCGGACGGTCGGCCGGACATTTCGCCCAGTAAAAGCTCCAGCTTCCGTTCAAAGAGAGGCGGTAAGGTGACGGCTCACCGGCCAGCGCCGCTTCCCGGTCCGGATATGGAAACGAGCTGCAGCGGCCCGGCTCCTTGTTTATTCCGATCACCCTCAGGTCTTCCCACTCATGGCGTTTTCTGCCCACAACCTCACCTCTTCCTTCTATTCTTCTCATCACCACCGCTCCATTCAAACAGCGGCAGCATTATTATCCAGTTTTAGCGGATCTATACTTTATAAATTAAAGGTCTGAATAATGAAATCCTGCCATAAAAAGACCAGGGGGCATAATACCTGTAGCCGGGACCTGTTGGAGGATGCTCTTTCTGGTTCTTGAAAGGTATTTCTTCTGCAATAAAGAATCAAATATATGGAGAAATCTCCGGGCAAGACGGTTTGTGAGCCAGGGGGCAGCAGCAGTTTTACAGCCCGCCGGATCAATTTTTTTAGACAAAACAGATGCGGGGTGTTGCGGCGATGCAAGGTAAAATGAAGGCGCTGGTCAAGGAGAAGCCGGGCCCGGGAGCGGCGCTCAGGCAGATCGAAATTCCCCGGATCGGATCTCACGATGTGCTGGTCAAGGTTATCGCAACCTCGATCTGCGGCACGGATCTGCATATCTACAACTGGGACCCCTGGGCGGCATCGAGGATGAATCCCCCCGTGATCATGGGACATGAAATGGCGGGAGAAATCGTGGAGCTGGGGCCGGCAGTAGAGGGTTTCTCGAAAGGCGATTATGTGAGCCTGGAATGCCATCAAACCTGCGGCAGGTGCTACCAGTGCCGCACCGGCCAGGCCCATATCTGCCGGGACTACGCCATCACCGGCGTAGATTTTGACGGTTGCTTTGCCGAATATGTTCGCGTTCCGGAAGCCAATCTCTGGCTGAACAACAGGGAGCTGCCTCCGGAGATTGCCTCCCTGCAGGATCCGCTGGGCAATGCCGTGCTTGCCGTTTTATCCGCTCCCGTCACCGGGAAAACCGTCCTCATCACCGGGTGCGGCGCCATCGGCCTTTTTGCCGTCGGTGTAGCCCGCGTATCAGGAGCGGCCCGGGTCTATGCCGCCGATATTAACGATTACCGGCTGAAGATTGCCGCGCAGATGGGTGCCGGGACGGTGATCAATCCCCGCCGGGAGAAGCTCGTGGAAAAAGTTCTCGCAGATACTACAGGCTGCGGCGTCGATCTTTTCGTGGAGATGAGCGGCAATGAAAGCTGCCTCCACGACGGGCTGCAAGCCCTGAAGAACGGCGGGCACGCGGCCCTGCTGGGCATACCGGCGGAAAAGGTGACCCTGGACCTGGCCAATGAGGTCGTCTTCAAAGGGATCACCCTGGCCGGCATCACCGGCAGAAAGATATTTGATACCTGGTATACGACCGCCGCGCTGTTAAACGGGGTCCTCGACATCCACCCGGTGATCACCCACCGCATGAAGCTGGAAGAATATGAGGAAGCATTCGAGATCATGAAAGCCGGGCAGTGCGGGAAGATCATTCTTTATCCCTAAAAATGAGGTGAGGAAATGAATGATTTGCTGGAACAGGTCTTAAGCGGGAAGATCAATGAACTGAAAGCCAAAAAACTATTTCGCGAACTGACGGTTTTGCAGAGCGCGCAGGGCCCCCACGTCACGATCAACGGGAGCGATGTGATCAACCTGGCTTCAAACAACTATCTCGGCCTGGCCACACATCCGAAAGTTATCGATGCCGCCGTGAGAGCGACAGAGAAGCTCGGCGTGGGCTCGGGCGCAGTGCGGACGATCGCGGGAACCCTGCAGATCCACCAGGAACTCGAGGAGAAGCTGGCACAGTTCAAGCAGACCGAAGCGGCGCTGGTTTTTCAATCGGGATTTACCTGCAACATGGGCGTGATCGAGCCGCTGCTTTCACCTGAAGATGTGATCATCAGCGATGAGCTGAATCATGCCAGCATCATCGACGGGATCAGGTTGAGCAAGGCCGCGCGGCGGATATATGCACACAGTGATATGGACGCTCTCGAGAAACAGCTGCAGGAGTGCGCCGGTTACCGCCTCCGGCTGATTGTCACCGACGGCGTCTTCAGCATGGACGGCGATATCGCCAGGCTGCCGGGGATCACCGAACTGGCCGAGAAATACAACGCCGCAATGATGGTCGACGATGCCCACGCCAGCGGCGTCCTGGGACGGCAGGGCCGGGGGAGCGTGGATCATTTTAACCTGCACGGGCGGGTTGATATCCAGGTGGGCACCCTCTCGAAGGCGATCGGAGTGCTGGGCGGCTATATCGCCGGCAGCAGAAAATTGATCGACTACCTGATTCACCGGGGCCGGCCTTTTCTTTTCAGCACCTCTCACCCGCCGGGGGTCACCGCGGCGAATATCGCCGCCCTGGAAGTAATGCAGGTAGAAGATCTCCAGGAAAAGCTGTGGGAAAATGCCGCCTACTTCAAGAAGGGGCTGAAACAGCTGGGCTTTAATACCGGACAGAGCGAAACGCCGATCACGCCGGTGATCATCGGTGACGGGGCCAGGGCCATGGCCTTCAGCGACGCCCTCCTCGAAGAGGGGGTCTTCTGCACCGGGATCGGTTTCCCCACGGTCCCCGAAGAGAAATCACGGGTCAGGACCATCGTCACGGCCACTCATACACGGAAAGATCTTGAGCAGGCCCTCGAAGCCTTTGCCAGGGTAAAAAGAAAACTTCCGGGATTGCCCCGGCGCCACAAAGGCGCAGAGTAGACCTTGTGGCCTACGCCGGCCAACCAGTTCCCATGTTCCCGCGATACCCAACCATCACTTTGACATTGAGTCTTTAAAGCCCCGGTGGGCGGCATATTTAAGCAGGAGTTGCATGCATTCGCGCTTCGGCA